>CAZRNW010000006.1:0-22539 GCA_964601535.1 uncultured Flavobacteriaceae bacterium | reverse complement strand
ATGAAAACCAGAAAAGAGAACCTGATAGAAATGCTCGGAAAAGAGCCGGAAGATCTGTTTCTGAATTATGCACTCGCGGTTGAATATGTTGGTGAAGGAAAATATAATGAAGCTGAGAAGCAATTTTTAAAAACAACAGAACTAAACGAAGAATATTTGCCCTGTTATTATCAATTAGGACAAGTAGCAGAAAAATTAAAAAAAGAAAAAGAAGCACTTGAATATTATAATAAAGGTGTAGAATTAGCCAAAAAACAAAACAATAATAAAGCTTTGAATGAATTGAATGAGGCAATTTGGATGTTAGACTAAATTGTATTTCCGCTTTAAACGGAAACAATTTAGAGGTTCCGCTAACGCCTTCGGCGGCGGAATGACTTCGGGAAATAAATGAGTATTATGGAATTGAAATTTGATATAATTGAAATTTTAAAAGTAACAATGGTGTTATTTGCCGTGATTGATGTTATTGGTTCAATACCGGTTATCATCAGTTTAAAGGAAAAAACAGGTTCTATCGACGCTGCAAAGGCCTCCATGGTTTCGTTTGGGATAATGGTGGTTTTTTTATTTTTGGGAAATTATATTCTCGATATTATTGGCATTCAAATTGGTGATTTCGCCATAGCGGGTTCTATCCTGTTATTCATCATCGCCTTTGAGATGATTTTGGGAGTGAAAATTTCGAAGGATGAAATGTCGAACACCGCATCTGTAGTTCCTTTAGCCTTCCCCTTAATTGCAGGAACCGGAACCTTAAGTACATTATTATCAATTCGTGCAGAGTACAATATTGTATCAATCATTATAGCTATCATTATCAATGTCATTATTGTTTATTTTGTGTTAAAGCATCTCAATTTACTTGAGAAATTTTTAGGTGCCGGAGGAATTGCAATCCTTAAGAAGGTATTTGGTATCGTATTATTGGCGCTGGCCATTAAGCTGTTCAGGAAATATACAGGCTTATAAGTTATGGGCTTACAGGTACCATATGGCTATGTGCTTTTCAATTAACTCATTATAAGCGAATAGCCAATAACTTTTAACCAATAACCTTTTTTAATTCCCTTTCCTTTCATTATATTTGGTTAACAAAAATGAGAAGGGTTCTTTTATACATTTTCAGTTTATTTTCTATTGCAATAATTGCACAGGAACGTGTAGTAACTCCTCATGTAAGTCCGGCTTTACGCTTTACCGAAAATCTCGGACAGTGGGATAATTTTATACGTTATCGTGTTCAATTGGATGGCGGATTTTTATTCATGGAAAATAAAGGACTCACTTATAATTTATACGACAAAAAAACTTACCGTAGTTTTCACAGAGGTGGAATAGGACTAAAAGGTGACGCCATTGTAAAAGGGCATGCCATAAAAGTTGAGTTCGTAGGATGTAATCAGTTTGCAGTAAACGATTCGTATGAGCAGGGAAGCGATTATGAAAACTTTTTTATTGGCAGTGATAAAACCAAATGGAAAGGCAACGTAAAAAATTACCACCGCGTTATTTATAAGGAAATTTATAAGAAAATTGATTACGAGGCTATCACATCAACACAAGGGCTCAAATATAATTTTTATGTAAGACCCGGAGGCGATCATACCCAAATACAACTCAAGTATACAGGTGTGAATAAAATTAAATTAGTGAATGGAGAATTAATTATCCCGACCAGCATTGATTCCATTACAGAAAAGAAACCTTACGCTTATCAAAGGATTAATGGGAAAATTGTTGAAGTGCCTTGTCAGTATAAACTAAAAAGCAATGTTGTTTCTTTTGAATTCCCCAAGGGATATAATGCGGCTTATGAATTAGTGATTGATCCTATTTTAGTTTTCGCAGCGCAATCGGGTTCTACCGCAGATAATTTTGGTATGACGGCTACTTTCGATGCTGCAGGTAATTTATATTCAGGTGGAACTGCTTTTAATAACGGTTATCCTGTTACAGCGGGTGCTTATCAGATGACTTTCGCAGCCACCTATACACCCGGAACAGGAAATACAGATGTGGTTGTTACAAAGTATAATTCTACGGGTACAACACTTTTGTTTTCTACTTATCTCGGTGGTTTAGGAAGTGAAATTGTGACGAGTTTAATTGTGGATGCATCTAACAACGTGTTTTTATACGGTGCAACAGGCTCCGGTAATTTCCCGACAACTACAGGTGCGTACGATAATACATTTAATGGCGGTACTTACCTTAACTTTATATTTAACGGAACTGAATTCATCAATGGAACCGACATTTATGTAGCTAAATTTAATTCTACAGGAACTTCGCTTCTGGGTTCGACATTTCTTGGCGGTAGCGGTAACGATGGTGTTAATCACACTAATGCACTTGTTGCTTATAGCACCACTTATATTTCATTCTGTCCGAACAGCAGCGTTGGTATTTCCATTCCATCTGAGTATAAGGCAGATTCTTTACAATTTAATTATGGTGATCAATACCGCGGCGAAATTCAATTGGATAAATTCGGAAACGTTTACATTGCGAGTTCAACACGCTCCACTAATTTCCCGATTGTAGGCGGATTTAAAAGCAGTATGGTTCCCGGCGATAAGCAAGATGCCGTGCTTGTAAAATTTAATCCAAATCTTACGAATATTCTTTACAGCACTTATGTTGGAGGCAGCGGAAATGATTCCGGTTATTCGTTATTTGTAAACGATTCATCCATGGTTTACATGACAGGCGGAACTTACAGCACTAATTTTCCGGTTGTGGCAGGTTGTTATAATACAAGTTATAATGGCGGCAAAGCGGATGGCTATATCATTAAAGTAAATGCTGCCGGTAATTCAATTTTAAAAGGTACTTATCTCGGAACAAGTAATTACGACCAAACCTATTTTATCCGAAATCAAAAAAATTCGAATGATGTTTATGTGTACGGACAATCATTAGGAACAATGACCGTCACCCCGGGAGTTTATTCAAATCCGAATTCACATCAGTTTATTACAAGGCTCGACGGGCAATTGAATAACATTAATATGAGCACCGTATTCGGCAGCGGATTCAATAAAATTGACATTTCGCCTTCGGCATTCTCAGTCGACAATTGCGGTAACATTTATATTTCTGGTTGGGGAGGTAATATTATTTTTGGTCCAACAACAACCAATATGGCAACAACACCTGGTGCATTTCAAACCGTGTCGCCCAATGGATATGATTTTTATCTGATGGTATTATCAGCCAATGCTACTTCACTTTTATACGGAACTTATTTTGGCGGCGGTTGCAGTTTGGAACACGTTGATGGCGGAACTTCCCGTTTCGATCCAAAAGGAATTATTTACCAATCGGTTTGTGCGGGTTGTGGCGGTAAAGATGATTTTCCTGTAACACCCGGAGCTTGGCCCAATACACCGGGAAATCCGAATCACAACACTGATAATAACAATTGCAATAACGGCGTATTTAAATTCGATTTCCAGATTAAAATTACAAACGTAACCTTAACCACAAATACCATTCAGGGTTGCCAGCCTTTAACTGTAAACTTTTCGAATCCTACATATGCAGGAGGAACATACACCTGGAATTTTGGCGGTGGAAATACCAACACCACAACTATCAATCCAAGTTACACATTTACGAACGCCGGAACTTATACTGTAACTTTAGTTGTGAACGATACAACAAGCTGTAATAAAATTGACAGCACTTTAACATTTATCACAGTGTATCCATCTGTAACTGTTGCCGCAACTGCTACACAAGTACCTTGCAGCGATACTATTCAATATAACGGAAGCGCAACAACATCCGGAACAGTAAATGTTTTCCAGTGGAATTTTCAGCCGGGCGGTGCCATTACAACCAGTACTATTAATTCACCAATCAATTCTTATACCGCCGGCGCAGGAACTTATACTGCACAATTACTAGCCACCAATAATTATGGCTGCAGGGATAGTATCATCGTTTCAGTGAACATAAATACATTAGTGCCGACAGTAACATCAAATACAATTTGTCAGGGTGCATCCGGTCCCATTGTAGCCGGAGGTGGTACCAGTTATAGTTGGTCGCCGGGTACAGGATTGAGCAGTACTACTATAGCCAATCCTACAGCTAATCCAACGGTAACAACAAATTATACAGTCGTAATTACAAATACAGTTACCGGTTGTACCAGAACTTTAACTACGGTTGTGGGTGTAAATCCAAAACCACTGGCTGATTTTACTTACACTACGAATATTTGCGGTGGTGGCGTTAATTTTACCGACAATTCAGCATCGGGTATAACACAATGGTTCTGGAATTTCGGTAACTCTCAAACATCTACCGCACAGAATCCCTATCAGTTTTACAATCCCGGCGGAACATTTACTGTGAATTTAATTTCAGGTAATGCCTTCAATTGTTATGATACTGTGGTGAAGGTGCTAACGGTTGCTACGCCTCCTCCTGTATCAGTTAGTTCAACACAAACAATTTGTGCCGGAAGTTATGTTACACTAAATGCAACGGGTGGCTTTGCTTATCAATGGACCCCATCAGTAAGTTTAATTAATCCAACCACTCCTAATCCAATTGCAACACCTTCAGCTTCTACTCAGTATTCAGTTGTTATTACTACCACTAATTCATTGGGTGATACTTGTAAGTTTATGCTTACTACTGATGTGATAGTGACTCAGGTTTCACTTATTCCGATTGCGATTGATGCAAATCCGGATACAGTTACTTTAGGAAACTCATCTGTTCTCACCATTACAGCAACACCGGGGGCTGTGGCTACATGGTTTCCTCTTAATTCAACAAATCCGCCCGTGGGTTATACTGTAACCGCAACACCACCCCATACTCAAACTTATACGGTAGTGATACAACGCGGACCGTGCAGCGATACATTATACGTCACGGTCGAGGTGATAGAAGACGGATGTTTTGAAACAGATATTTTTGTACCGAATACCTTCACACCAAATGGTGATGGCTACAATGATAAAATGTTTGCGCGCGGACATAAACTCGCCAAGGTTTATTTCGCAATTTATAACCGCTGGGGAGAAATGGTATTTGAAACGGACAAAATAACTGAAGGCTGGGATGGAAACTATAAAGGACGTCCCGCCGATGTCGGTGTTTTCGGGTATTACGTAAAATACACCTGTGTAAACGGCGCCGAAAACTTTAAGAAGGGGAATATTACCCTTATCCGTTAAACTCCCTGTTAAATTTGGTTAAACCCCTCCCAAAAACCACCCAATACGGGTTAGAACCACTCATACTATTTTTAAAAACATTGGAATTTCTGTGGTAAATTTGTCATCGATTTGTCATGAGAAACTTTATCCTTATTATAGCTCTTAGTCTGTTCGGTTACAGCTCTGTATTTTCACAAATGCCATCAGGCAGTGGCGACATGAGCAAAATGCTCAAGAATTCTAAAAACATGAACATTGGCCGCTTTTACGGAAAGGTAATTGATGCCAAAACCAAAAAGCCTGTTGAGTATGCTTCAGTCGTTTTATTGTGGTTTAATAAAGACAGCTTAATAGCGGGAGGTCTCGCCAAAGAGAACGGAGAATTTTCTTTAGATGGTTTACCTGCTTATGGAGGTTTCCGTTTAAAAATCACTTTTATAGGGTATAAAACTTATGAGCAAAAAGTTTACATCGTCCCGCCAAATAAAATCGATCAGGATTTAGGTGATATTAAATTGGAACAAGACGAGAAAATGCTGAAAGAAGTTGAGGTGACAGGCGAGAAAGCAACTTTCGTGATGAGTGTCGACCGCAAAATTTATAATGTAGATAAAGATCTCTCCGCAAAAGGAGGAACCGCGCTCGATGCAGTAAAAAATATTCCGACGATTTCTGTTGATGCGGATGGTAATGCCACTTTGCGTGAAAGTGCTGTTCGTATTTATGTAGATGGAAAACCAAGCACTCTAACATTGCAGCAAATTCCGGCCGACCAAATCGACCGTATAGAAGTAATTTCAAATCCCTCCGTAAAATTCGAAGCTTCAACTACGGGAGGTATTTTAAATGTAGTTCTTAAAAAGAATAACAAACCTGGTTATAACGGCATGTTAATGGGTAACGCAGGCACCGGCGACCGTTACGGCGGAATGGGAAATATTAATGTGAAGGAAAATCCTTTTAATTTTTCGCTGATGTACACCTTTAATCAGGGTATCAACAACAATAATGGATTCACAAAGCGTACTGATTATTTTCATGACACAGTTTTAGATTATTACAATCAGAATAATGTTACCAGAATGAAAAATATGTTTCATTTCGGCAGATTAAGTATCGACTATAATATCAATAACCGTAATACTATTACAGCTGCAGGAAATTTTGTAAAAGGAAATTTTAATACAAGTGATGTGCAGAATTACGAATACTTAATGTCAGACAAAACACCCATCTCGAATGGATACAGAATTAACGATTCTAAAGCAGGGTTTGTAAATTATACTAGTCAGTTAATGTATAAAAAAACTTATCCGCGGGTTGGTAAGGAATTAACTGTTGATGCAAATCATAACTATTCGGAGTCGGCAAACAGTTATCAGTTTAACTCTTACGATAAGGATGTAGCAGGAAATGATTTACCATTTTCACCAATTCTCCAGAAGAATAAAGGGGGTACTAACAGCAATCAGTATATCTTACAAATGGATTACGCTGACCCCTTAACAGAAAAATCGAAACTTGAATTTGGTGTACGCGGGTTTTATAAAAATTCCATCAGTTTTAATAACACTTCTAATTACAATTACATTTCGGATAGCTACGATAAAGATACCATTATGAGTAACCGTTATGTAATTGATGATATGGTGAACGCCGCTTACATTAATTACATGAGTAAAACATTTTGGGATATCGGTTATCAGGTTGGTTTACGTTTTGAGCAGACTTACTATAAAGGAACATTAACAGATAAGAAACAATTTTTCGAATATAATTATCCCGGCAGTTTAAGTACCATTCAGAATTGTTTATTCCCTGCTATTTACTTAAGCAAAAAATTTAAGGAGAAAAATGAAATTCAGTTTAATATCTCGCGTAAGATTGAAAGACCGAATTTTTTCCAGGCCATGCCTTTTGTGATGTTCAGCGATAAGAAAAATTACCGTATTGGTAATCCGGCCTTAAAACCTGAGTTCATTAACATAGCTGAAATTAATTACAACCGTATTTTCGAAAAGGGAAACTGGTTAGTTTCTGCATACGGTCGTTTAAGTGAGCAGCCGATTACAAATACTGCTTATCCTTCTGTAGCTGATTCAACAGTTCTGGTTAACACATTTGTAAACGGCGAAAATAGTTTGCGCTATGGTTTAGAGAATACTATCCGTTACACATTCTTTAAAAAGTTAACAACTACAGTTAACGTAGATGCATATTATGTGTATTTAACAAGTGGAATCATTGCAGGTCAGCCATCAACGGTTACACAGGGCTGGAGTTACAAGGGTAAATTAACTTTGAGTTACAGTTTGCCTTGGTCGATGACCGCACAGGTAAATGGAACGTATGAAGCTCCGAAAGTGATTATTAACGGTACTACATTAGATATGTATTTCATGGATATATCATTAAACAAAATGATTCAAACCAAATGGATATTTAATTTAACATTAAGTGATGTGTTTAACACAAAGCGTATGGGTACAAGTTTAGAAACTGATTTTTATGCACAGGATTTATCACGCCGCCGTGAGACACGTTATTTGAAATTCAGTGTAACTTACTTATTCGGAAAATTTGATTCGTCGATATTTAAAATGCGTGGTAAAAAAGGTGCCCCTAGTCAAGATCAGGGTGATGGAATGGGCGGAGGATTTTAATGCAGCACAGTATTAATATAGAAGGAATAAAGCTCTATGCTTATCATGGTTGTTTAGAGGAAGAAGCAAAGATTGGCGGAAACTATATTGTGGATGTTTACATTACTACTGATTTTACTGAAGCTGCAAAAACGGATGATTTAAAAAAGACCGTTGATTATTGCGCAGTTTACGAAATTGCAAAAGCGGAAATGGCCATCCGCTCCAAATTAATCGAGCAGGTTTGTCAAAGAATTTTCGATAAAATAAAATCAGATTTAAAGGGAATAAAAACACTTCATGTAAAAGTTACCAAATTGGTTCCTCCAATGAATGGCGATGTGGAGCGGGTAAGCGTTGAAGTGAAATCATGATTCTTTAGTTGTAGCTCAATTAAATTTTATTTGTTTATTATTTAGCGTTTCGATTGCAAATTGGTTATAATAAAATAAAGTTGTAAATTAAGGGTAGCAAAATGCTACCCTTTTTATGAAGTGGTTGTTTAATATTATATTCTTATTTTTTACCACACTTATTTGGTCTCAAAATTTAGTGCCTAATTGGAGTTTCGAAACCTATACTGCGTGCCCCAATGCTGGTGGTCAATTACCAAAAGCTCAGTTTTGGCAGTGTGCTACTGCTTGTGGTGAATATTATAATTCATGCTCTTCAAATTACAACGTACCTAATTATGGTCCAGGGCCTAGATATTACCTTCCGGCAAAAGATGGAAATGGGTATATTGCTTTGCAAGTTTATCAATCTGGAGATTATAGGGAATATTCACAGGCAGTACTTATTGATACATTAATCAATAACAATTGTTATTACGCTGAGTTTTATGTTAGCTCTTGCAGAGATATGAAATATGGAGTTAATAATTTAGCGATGAATTTTTCTAAAATCCAGTATTCTTCTTCTGGATTACCACTTAATATCCCAATGCATATCTCTATGTATAATAATCCAATTATTAAGGATACAATTAATTGGGTTAAAATTTCTGGTACTTATAAAGCAGCAGGTGAAGAAAAATATATGACTATTGGTAATTTTAAGAATAACACCAATACAGACACATCGACAATTTGTACGATAGGAGCGCCTTATCCAGGGGCTTATTATTTTGTAGATGCTGTCTCAGTTTTCTCAATTAATCCAACAGGAATACTGCCATGGACATACAATGATACATCAGTTGCAATTGGTGATAGCGTTTATATAGGCAATACAATGGGCGGTACGTTTACCAGTAATTGGTACACTTATGGCGGTGCGTTTATTACTAACGGACCAGGTATTTATGTGAAACCAGTAGCAACAAGCACTTATGTAGTCCAATTTACAGTTTGTGGTGTGCCGAGAAGTGATACTTTGAAGGTTACGGTAACGGGAGTGGGAGTTAATGAAATGGATTTATTATCGCAAAACATTAAGCTTTACCCCCAACCTGCGCAAAACATTTTAAGTATTCAGTTTAATTTGCAAATAGAAAACCCTTTTAATCAAATTGTAATTTATAATAACCTTGGGCAAATGATACGCGAGGAAGAAATCGTTTTTAAAGAAGGTAAGGCAAGCATGAGCCTGAATTATATTTCTGACGGAGTTTATATGCTTCAATTACAATCGAAAAATCAAATTGTACAGAAGAAATTGATTATTGCACGATAATTGAATTTTGCTAAAAAATGAAAACACTCAATAATTTAATGCAGGAAATAATTCAGCTCACCACGGAAATTGAAACTAAATATCCGGAGTTGTATAAGTATTTAAGCGAAACACCTGTTACTATTTGCGATGCGCCTGAGAAAACAGTTTGCACAGATGATTTAAAGGAATACTTAGCTACATTAAAATCGCAGCTTCAGCATCACATCGAAACGCATAAGAAAACTACGATGTAGAAAATTACTTTACCTGTAAGAGAATATGGCGTGCTAAAACTCTGTCGCCCTCTTTCGCAAGTACTTCCATGAAATGAAAACCATATTTGGTTTCAAACACTTTTGAAATTTCACCGGGCTTTAAACTGAAAGCGACTTCTTCAAATTCCGGAACTGTTTGTCCGCGTCCGAATGCCATAAGTCTTCCGCCGTTTTTCCCCGAGCCGGGGTCTTCGCTGTATTGAGTGGCAAGAGTTGCAAAACTTTCACCTTTCAAAATACGTTCGCGTAAACTTTCAATTAATGTCTTGGCTTCTTCTTTGGTTCGTCCAACAGCTGAGGTTTTTGTTTGCGCTGAATCTTTTACAACTTTATTCTCGACCGAGTTTTGGGATTTAATAATAAACGGAAATGCTAATAACAGAATAATTTTTTTCATCAATTCAATCCCTCCAGGTTTTTCTTTAGTAAATAATTTCCTTCAACAATAACATGCTTCATTACCTTTTTATTGGTAATGATAAGGGCATTGGTGTTGTATTTGTTAATGGGGAAATCGTATTCGGTTGTTTCGTGGCTTTTGTTTTCAATGGCGGCAAACATCAAAACATCGTGTTCGTTTAAATAGATATCTTTTGTCAGTTTAAAATCCCAGTATTTTTTCTCCACCAATTTTAAATAGGCGAATTTACGGTTGGGCATATTGCTGTAAGTAGAAGTAAAATATTTTAAATGGTATTTACCGTTTTCATTAATTAAAACAAATTTTTCTGTTATGCTGATTTGCTTTTTTTCACCACTAATCACTTCACCGTTTTCTTTCACCAACTGTGTTGCAGCGTTATCAACGTGGCATTGATAATAGGTGAGGGAGTCGCCCGGTTTTAAACTTACTACGGAAGTCTTCAATAAATGCTCCGGAAATTTAACGGCAATAGTTTCCTGTGCCTGATAAAAATTAACAGCAATAACAAAAACAATTATGTAAACTAATTTCAAATTTTATTTATATACAAATTTTCCGTTTTGATAATCGGTAGGGTAGTATTGATTAAACGCAGCGTAACAGGCATATCCCAGTGCAAGTCCCACCGTTCCGCCGAGTAATGATCTTATTTTCCGTTTATACCGTGCAGTCCGTTCATAACCTAATATATAAGCATCACTATCAATATAAGCAGGATTCGAAATGGTTTTATGTTTTATTTTTACTTTGGTAGCACCGCTAATTGCCATGAAACCATAGGGTGCGAGCGGTGCAAAAAATGCGCCGGTTGCTCCGCTTAAAAGACCGATTGCGCCGGCAGTAATCATTGAGCCATTTGCTTTAAATCCTTTACGCGCATCCCTTTCTCCTTTAACAAAAAATCCCATTTCATCTCTTGTAAACCACATATAACGCGCCGTATCTTGTCTGTAAAAATATTTTTTGTTGCCGTCTGCATAAAAAATCCCATAAACATCATCGTATTCGTAATGCAGTTTTTTATTGACGCGTTTTGAATCCCATGCAGAAACTGCTCCTAAAAGCGTATCAATCACTTTTTCAACTACCAGGTTTCCGTTCATTAAAATAATCGTGTCCTTTTGCTGGGAAAAACTCAGCTCCAAGCAAAAAATCAGAATAAAAAATGGAGCTAAAATCCGTTTAGACATGTTAAAAAAGATGCAGGTACTAAGATACCAAAAATCACTTGACTTTTTAAATAAAAATGCATTACTTAGTAATAAGTAAATTGTTATGAAAAAATTTGTATTTGTTTCCGTTTTCAGTTTAGCCGTTTATTCTGTACAAGCTCAGAAATTAGAGGGCACTAAAGTAGATTATAAACCCTGCAGCGGTTTTGCAATTTCTGCACCATTAAGTGAAATGCCTGTTATGGCGGAAGACACGAAAGACGATTCGGAAAAAGAAATTGTTCCAAGAAGAAGATCATCGCCTCTATCGCCAAATGCGAATAAAAATGTGCAGCCGGTCAACGATCCTCTTGCACAATCAGAAATGGGTTCTAAAACTATGTCGCCCCCAATTGTTAACTGGCAGGGTACAACAGGCTCCGGTGCTCCACCGGATCCTTCAGGTGCTGCCGGCCCTGCGCATTATGTTCAGGCTGTTAATGTGCGCTACATTGTTTATGATAAAACGGGAACTACTTTAGGCGGACCGTATTCTTTAAACACATTATGGTCAGGAAGTACAAACATGGGCGATCCGATTGTATTATATGATAAACATGCCGACCGCTGGTTCATTTCGCAATTTAATGGCGCTGATAAAATTTTAGTAGCTATTTCAACTTCATCAAATCCATTAGGTTCTTATTACACTTATACATTTGTTCCTTCGCCCGGTAATTTTCCGGATTACCCTAAGTTTTCTATTTGGGCCGATGGTTATTATTGCACAAGTAACATTGGCGGAACAGAAAAATTCGCGGTGTTCGACAGGACAAAAATGTTAGCAGGTAACCCGACTGCAGGAATGATTTCATTAACAGTACCTCCAACACCAAATTATTATTTTTTCTCTCCGCTTCCTGCTGACGCCGATGGTTCATTACCGCCATTCGGAACGCCTTGTCCGATTTTTTGTTATGAAGATGATGCCTGGGCGGGTGCAACCACTGATCAGCTGCGTATTTTTAAATTAACTGCGAACTGGACAACGCCACTTAGTTCAACATTAATTCTTGATCAAACTATTCCAACCGCATCTATTAATGCTTTGTTTGATGTTAATTATGATGATGTAACACAACCGGGCACTTCACAAAAAATTGATGCAATTGGCGGTGTGTTTACTTACAGAGCGCAATACCGCAGATGGACTGGTTATAATTCCGTTGTACTGAATCATGCAGTGATTGTAAATTCAGTTACAAAACAAACCGGTTTGCGCTGGTATGAATTGAGGCAGAATGTAATGACTGGTATTTGGAGTATTTACCAGTCCGGAACTTATGCGCCTGATTTGCATAGTCGTTTTATTGGAAGTATGGCCATGGATGATAACGGAAGTATTGGAATAGCCTATGCAGTATCGAGTGGAACAGTTTATCCTTCGATAAGATATACAGGAAGATTAGCAAGTGATCCCTTAGGACAATTTACTTTTTCGGAAACAATTGCTATTGCGGGAACCAGTTCCCAAACCGGATTCAACCGTTTTGGTGATTATTCACAAACGTCTTTGGATCCTGATGGAATTACATTCTGGCATACAGGAGAAT
This sequence comes from uncultured Flavobacteriaceae bacterium, assembly GCA_964601535.1. Taxonomy (GTDB): domain Bacteria; phylum Bacteroidota; class Bacteroidia; order B-17B0; family Aurantibacillaceae; genus JAHEYG01. The sequence continues at coordinate 9,595 of CAZRNW010000006.1, read as the reverse complement.
ATATGTCGAGTGGTGGCAAGACCAGAATTTTCTCCTGGCAGATTCCTGTTCCGACAAGTATTCAAGATTTAAACAACAAAACGGATTTAATTGTTTTTACCAATGAAAATGTATTGAATGTAAAAGGAATTAAGTTACCAAACGATAATGAAATGCAGGCTGATGTTTTTGATATACTTGGTAAATTAATTGTTTCTAAAAAAGTTCATCCTGTAGCCGGCTCCTTCGAAACATCTTTTGATGTAGGCACTTTTGCTAAAGGAACTTATTTAGTGAGAGTAGGGAATGAGAAATTCCAAAAGGTGGTAAAAGTTCAGGTTAACTGATTTTAATGCTGAAAGCAATTTCATATTCGCTTTGTGTTTTAATTTTATTTACGTTTTGTAAAGCAAAAAAACCCGAAGCAGTTTCATCAAGGCCGCCAATAGTTGACGACCAAAAAGTGTATGGTACAGTTTCACATAAACATGGTATGTGCGGTACGGTGGTGGTATTAAAAGCTGCCGGTCCGGGTACAATTTTGGTTCCCTATCCGGCTCTTGATAAAAAATTTGATATCGATGGCCTATCTATTAAGTTCACTTACCGCCGATTAAGAATACCCCAGCGCGAAAATTGTGAAAACGGGGTGATGGCAGAGTTGAAGGACGTAGATAAGGCCGAGTAAATTTCAGGCAAATTCAGGACAAAAATCAGCTAAAAACGCCCGTTTTTTTGGCTAAAATTCATCAATTTTATTAGATTTGTTACTCTTATTTAAACCCGCTTTACTATGGATACATTTGTTTCCCGCCACAATGGCCCCCGTGAAAATGAAGTAAAAGAAATGCTTGCGAAAATTGGTGTTTCTTCAATTGATGAATTAATAGAACAAACCGTTCCTTCGGGCATCCGCCTCAAAAAACCTTTAAAGGTTGCAAAGGCCATGACGGAGTTTCAATACCACAAACACTTAAAAGCATTAGGTAAAAAAAATAAAGTATTCCGTTCGTACATTGGATTGGGATATTACAACAATATTATGCCTGCTGTTATTCAGCGTAACGTTTTAGAAAATCCGGGATGGTACACAGCTTACACACCGTATCAGGCAGAAATTGCGCAAGGACGTTTAGAAGCAATTTTAAATTTCCAGACGATGGTGATGGATTTAACGGCGATGCCTATTGCAAACGCATCATTACTAGATGAAGCGACTGCAGCAGCTGAAGCAGTGTTCATGTTTCATAACAACCGCAGTAAAGAAAAACAAAACGCACATAAATTTTTTGTAAGCAACACTTGCTTTCCACAAACAATCGATGTTGTAAAAACACGTTCAGCTCCAATAGGAATTGAAGTAGTTGTGGGTGATGCAAATTCATTTAAAGCAGATGATTCTTTCTTTGGCGCTTTAATTCAGTATCCTGATATTAACGGTGAGGCGAACGACTATAAAACTTTTGTTCAGAATGCGAAAACAAAAGAAATTCAAGTAGCAGTTGCTTCCGATTTATTGGCCTTAGCATTATTAACGCCTCCCGGCGAGTGGGGCGCAGATTGCGTATTAGGAAATTCGCAGCGTTTTGGTGTTCCATTGGGATATGGCGGTCCTCACGCCGCATTTTTCACCTGCAAGGAAGAATACAAACGATTAATACCGGGCCGTATCATTGGTGTCAGTATCGATGCTGAAGGTCATCAGGCATTACGCATGGCTTTGCAAACACGCGAACAACACATTAAACGCGATAAAGCAACTTCAAACATTTGTACAGCACAAGCTTTATTGGCAATTATGGCAAGTATGTATGCGGTTTATCACGGACCGAAAGGTATTAAAGCAATCGCCAATCATGTTCACGGATTTACCAATTACATAGCTGAGGAATTAAAAAATATGGGTTATAACGTAACTAACAAAGTATTTTTTGACACTATTACAGTGAAATTGCCTTCATCAACCAATGCCGGAAAAATTAAAGAACTGGCTGAGAAAAACGAAATCAATTTCCGCATCGTAAACGATTCTACAATCAGTTTATCATTAGATCAAACAGTTGGAATGGATGATGCTCTCGATATTCTCACTATTTTCTCCAATGCAGTTAATCACAAACGTGAAAATAAAGAGGCACCTGCTTTCTCTTCTAAAATAAAAGGTACCCATGCCGACCGTAAGTCGCCATACTTAACACATCCAACTTTCAATAGTTACCATAGTGAAACGGAGATGATGCGTTACATTAAGCGTTTAGAGAATAAAGATTTATCATTGGTGCACAGTATGATTTCATTGGGTTCTTGTACCATGAAATTAAATGCAGCAGCAGAATTATTACCGTTAACATGGCCGGAGTGGGCCAACATTCATCCGTTTGTTCCCGTTGAGCAAGCGAAGGGATATGCTCTGATGATTAAAGAATTGGACAAGGATTTAAGTAACATCACAGGTTTTTCAAAAATGAGTTTCCAGCCGAATTCAGGCGCGCAGGGTGAGTACGCAGGTTTAATGGTGATCCGTGCTTACCATATCGCACACGGAAATTCTCACCGCAATGTTGCGTTAATTCCACAGTCCGCACACGGTACAAATCCGGCAAGTGCTGCAATGGCGGGCATGCAGATTATTGTTGTGAAATGCGATAATAAAGGAAATATTGATGTAAAAGATTTAAAGGAAAAAGCAGAAGCGAATAAAGATAATTTATCATGTTTAATGGTAACTTATCCGAGTACCCACGGTGTTTACGAAGAAGGAATTAAAAAGATCACCAAAATCATTCATGAGAACGGCGGCTTGGTTTACATGGACGGCGCGAACATGAATGCGCAGGTTGGTTTAACTTCTCCGGGTAATATCGGTGCGGATGTTTGTCATCTTAACTTGCACAAAACATTTGCAATTCCTCACGGCGGCGGTGGTCCTGGAATGGGACCAATTGGTGTAGTAGATAAATTAGTTCCGTATTTACCTTCGCATCCGATAATAAATACGAGTGGCGATAAAGGAATTTCTGCTGTATCTGCTGGTCCTTATGGCAGCTCGTTGATTTTATTAATTTCTTATGGTTATATAAAAATGTTAGGCGGAGAAGGTGTAACGGATGCAACTAAAACTGCAATACTCAACGCTAATTACATGAAAGAAGTTTTAAAAGACCACTACAAAATTTTATATACCGGTAAAAGCGGTCGCTGTGCACACGAAATGATTTTGGATTGTAATGATTTCAAAATGGCGAGTGGTGTTGAGGTGGCCGATATGGCAAAACGATTAATGGATTATGGTTTCCACGCGCCAACTGTTGCATTCCCTGTTGTGAATACTTTAATGGTGGAACCAACCGAGAGTGAAAACAAAGCTGAGTTAGATCGTTTTTGTGAAGCGATGATTTCTATTAGAAAAGAAATCCAGGAAATTATTGATGGCAAATACGATAAAGCCGATAACGTAATTAAAAATGCACCGCATACTTGCCGCTTAGTTGTTTCTGACAATTGGAATAAAGCATATCCTCGCGAGAAGGCTGCGTTCCCTTTAAAATGGGTGAAGGCAAATAAATTCTGGCCAAGCGTTGCGAGAGTGGATAACGCTTATGGCGACAGAAATTTAGTTTGTTCCTGCGCACCGATTGAGGCGTACATGGAAGAGCCGGTGAATGCCTAGTAATTAAATAATTTATATTTCAAATCCTCTTGCATACCAAGGGGATTTGTTGTTTTATGAGATTAAAAAAATACAAGCTTTTATTATTTTTTATTGTTCCCGTCTTTATTTTCGGTCAGGACCCTTATTTTGATTCTCTCAAATTAAAACTTCGTAATACTAAAACAATCGATTCCAATTACGTGTGGCAATTGGATAATTTAAGTTGGGGATATAAGTCTTTTGGAGATTTCGATAGTGCGCTAAAGTATGCAGAACTAACCATCAAATTTGGTGAGCAAATCAATTTCCCAACAGGCATTGCAATTGGTTATCTGGATAAGGGATTAGCTTTATCTTATAAAGGAAATTATGCGGCCTCTCATGCTGCTTACAATAAAGCATTGGCCATTTATCAAAGGGATGGAAAAAAAAGGGGAATAGCTTCAGTTTACAACAATATGGGAACGACTTTCCGAAATGAAGGGAAGCACAAAGAGGCGCTTGATATTTATTTTAAAGCACTTGCTATAATGGCAGAGTTAAAGAATGAGAAGGGTAAAGCGAACGTGTATACAAATATTGCAAGCTCATACAAACAGCTGAACGATTATAAACAAGCTTTAAAATATTCACGCAAAGCACTTGCGATTTGGTCGTTGAACCAGGATGACAGGAACGCTGCGACGGCTTATGGAAACATTGGAGCCATTTATACCGATTATGGTTTTCAGGATTCTGCAAGAAAATATCAGCAAAAGGCTCTGGTTATCCGGGAAAAATTAAATGACAGACAAGGGCTTTCATTATCTTATGATTGTTTAGCATCTGATTTTTTTAAAGACAAAAAATGGGATTCTGCCTTGGTATATTATAAGAAGGCTTTGGTTATCGCTTTGGAAATGGAAGAATTTAAAACGGCACTTCATATCTATGCTAATAATGCACAGGTCTATCTGGAATTAGGAAAAAATAAGTTAGCGGAAGAAAATGTACAAAAAGCGCTGGAATTAGCTTATAAATTTAATTCAAGGGAGGATATTTTAAACACTGAAGAAATTGCGGCTTATTTATACGGAGAGCTGGGTGATTACAAAAAAGCATTCACTCATGTCAAAAAACAGCTATTGTATAAGGATAGTATTTTTAGTGATGAAACAAGAAAAAAATCAGTGCAGGCGGAAATGAATTTTGAATTTAGCCTGAGAGAAAGAATGGCAAAACTGGAACAGGAAAAAAAAGATGTTCAGATAGCTGAGGAAAAAAGAATGCAAACAATTATTATCTATTCAGTTTCAGTTGGATTGTTTCTTGTACTGATTCTAGCCTTTGTTATTTTCAGGAGTTTGCAAAGCAACAAGAAAAAGAATGTTATTATAACCTTGCAGAAGAAAGAGGTGGAAGAACAAAAGCATGTGGTGGAAGAAAAACAAAAAGAAATTTTGGATAGTATAAATTATGCTAAGCGTATACAAAATGCCTTGTTGCCTTCTGATAAATATTTTTCTAAGCATATTAAGTCCAAAAGGAATTAGAAATATATCGCTATTTCCAATATAGAACGCCCAAACTAAACCATCGATTAACTCTCTAATTAATATACTGAATATCAGTTATTTAAAACGGATTTTCTGAGTCAATTTTCAAAAAAAATTGTTGTATCTTACGTAATCGTATGCAAAGTACCTTAGAACAAACAGATACATCTGAAATTGACAGACTCAATAAAGAGGCCTGGAGCATTAACCGGAAGGATGCCTATAAATCTATTGAGTTAAGTTCAAAGGTTCTTGCACGCGCCAATCAGTTAAATTATAAAAAGGGAATTGCTTTAGCCTATAAAACTTTAGGTACTGCAAGCATTTGGATTTCAAAAAACGAAGAGGCTTTAAAATATTGTTTCGATGCGATTTCTATATTCAGAGAAATAAATGATAAAGTAAACGAAGCAGAAACAAATTATTATGTGGGTGCCAGCTTCAGGTATTTATCCGATTACGATTCAGCCATAAAATATTATAACGAATGTTACAATATCAATAATTCGATTGGGAATGAAATGGGAATGGCTGATGGATTAAACGGATTAGGAACAGTTTATTATTCCATAGAGCAAAACGACAAAGCACTAAATGTGTTATTGGAAAGCGAAAAGCTTTGTATAAAACATAATGATAACGAGATTTATGTAAAGGTGTCGGTGAAACGTATCATAATTTAAAAAAGTACGATTTAGCTTTAGAATATTATAATAAATGCGCAGCCATTTGTTCTCAGATTGGAAATAAGCAAGTAGCGGCATTTGCACTCGATGGATTAGGCCGTACCTATTCCTCCACAAAAAAATTCGATCTGGCAATGGCCAAATTTAATGAAAGCCTTGCATTAAGAAGAGAACTTGGTTTCCGGTCGGGAGAAGTTATTACACTCTATAACATTGGTTGTTTATTAATTGGTAAAGAAGATAACAAAGAAGCAATTAATTATCTGGTTAAATCATTTGATTTGGCAAAGGAAATTAATTCAAAGGAAGGTATTTATAAAGCCAGTGAAAAACTAGCGGAGCTTTTCGAAAAACAAAGAAACTACGAAGAGTCCATCAAATACTTTAAAATTTTCCAATCAACACGCGAGGAAGTCCGTAATGAAAAAACAAACCAGCTTGTAAAGAGTGTCGAGTTGCAGCATAAAGTTTTGCAATCGCAGGCTGAGAAATTAGTGCTGGAAGAAAAAGCAAAGGAGCTTGAGAACTATACAAACAACTTAGTTTTATTAAGTGAAATTGGCCAACAAATTATTTCGCAGCATACTGTTGCCGAAATTGTGGAAAAGGTTTACGACAGTGTTAACTCATTAATGGATGCTGCCGGTTTTGGTATTGGTTTATACGATGCTAAAATGAAACAGGTAATTTTTCCTTTGCATATTGAAGGAGACGAAAAATTTACGGATCTGACTTACGATATTAAGGACACCGAAAAGTTAACCGTGAACTGCTTTTTAAACAACCGTGAAATTATTATTAATGATTTTAAGAAGGAGTACCATCTTTATTTTAAAAATTACGTGGCTCCTTCTTTCGGTAAAGCCGTGAGTTCACTTATTTATTTGCCGCTTAAAGTGCGTGACAATGTACTCGGTGTAATTACAGTTCAGAGTTTTAATACCAATGCTTATACCCAGTATCACTTAAATGTATTGCGTAATCTGGCTTCGTATGCAGCTATTGCATTGGATAATGCACAGATATACGAATTGCAGGAAAAAACAATTTTTGCCCGTACAAGAGAAGTACTCTCGCAAAAAGAGGAAATTGAAAAAGCTTATCTAAACAATAAACTCCTCAGTGAAGTAGGACAACAAATTACTTCCACTTTAAATTTCGAGGAGATTTTTGACAAACTGCATCAATACGTAGGAAAAATAATGGATGCCGCTTGTTTCGGTATACGTTTGCACGATCCGGTAAAAAATGTGGTGGATTATAAATACGGGATTGAGCGCGGAAAAAAATATTCAAGCATCGCCAAAATTTCTATGGATGATGACGATAACTATTCCGTTTGGTGTATCAAAAACAAAAAAGAAATTTTCTTAAATGATAATCTGAATGAATATAGTAAGTACGTAAAACAAATTAAAGTGGTAAGCGGTGATTTACCGCACTCCCTGATTTTTTATCCGATTATGATGGGTGAAAGAGTCCTTGGGGTTATTACCATTCAAAGTTTCGAGAAATTTGCATACAAAGCCCACCACATCGATATTTTAAAATCTTTAGCCTCCTATATCGCTATAGCTCTCGAAAACGCCTCGCTTTACGAACACATGGAAGAAAAGGTGAAAGAGCGTACCCTGGAAGTTGTTAAGCAAAAAGAGGAAATTGAAAAAACCTATCAGAATACAAAACTATTAGGACAAATAGGAAAGGATATCACTTCAACGCTTTCCGCCCATGAGATTGTAGAAAAAGTTTACAGCAATGTAAATACACTAATGGATGCCTCTGTTTTCGCTATTGGTATTTATAAGGACGAAACAAAGAAACTTGTTTTCTCGGGAACAATGGAGAAAGGAATTAAACTGGATGATTTTTCTTATGTGCTTACCGACGATACGCTTTCTGTCTGGTGTTTTAATCAGGACAAAGAAATTTTCATAAATGACTATGCGCTTGAATACAAAAAATACGTGAAGGCAGATTACACCGCTGTTCAGGGTGATGATACCGTTTCGATGATATTTTTGCCTATTCATGGCAAGAGTAATAAAATCGGCGTTTTATCCGTACAGAGTTTTGCGAAAAATTCTTATTCGGAATATCATCTGAACATCCTTAAAAATCTGGCTGTGCATGTTGGTATTGCATTTGATAACGCTTCACTATACGAAAACCTTGAAGAACGGGTGGAGGAAAGAACATCGGAAGTCATTAAACAAAAAGAACTTCTGGAGAAAAATTTTCAGGATACTAAATTAATTGCCCAAATCACAAAGGATATTTCTTCGTCCTTATCCGTTGAAACAATTGTATCGCGAGTGTATGAGAACATTAATACATTAATGCCATCAGAATCTTTTGGTATTGGTTTATATAACCCCGTTTCGCACAGTTTGCAATTCCCGGGCTTTATTGAGCGTAACGAAAAAATGCCGTTTTTCGAATTTCATTGCAGTGATAAAGACCGCTACGCCGTTTGGTGTTTCGATAATGAGAGGGAAATTATTATTAATGATAACCGTACAGAATACAGCAAGTATATTAAAGTATTAAAAGCACCAGTTGCAGGAAAATCGCCTGAGTCATTAATTTATTTGCCCCTATTTACAAAAGATAAAAAAATTGGTGTTTTAACTGTGCAGAGCTTCACGAAGGATGCTTATCATGAGTATGAAGTAAATATTTTACGAAATCTCGCTTTATCAATTGCGATTGCACTCGATAACGCCAGCCTCTACGAAAATCTCGAGGAAAAAGTTAAAGAAAGAACACAGGAAGTAATCAGTCAGAAAGCCATTATTGAAGAAAAAAATAAAGACATTACAGATAGTATCAAATACGCGAAGAAAATTCAACAGGCCTTAATGCCGGATACTGATGCCCTGAAAAAAGTTTTTTCAGAAAGCTTCGTTTATTACCGGCCTAAAGATATTGTTAGCGGTGATTTTTACTGGATTGAAAATTTTGCTGATGATGTAACAGTTTTTGCTGCTGCCGATTGCACCGGGCATGGTGTGCCGGGAGCTTTCATGTCTCTAATTTGTAACGATTTGATGAGTCAGGTTATCAAAGACCAAAACGTAACAACGCCGGGTCAAGCGCTAACAATACTGGATGAACGCTTACGTTCAATGTTAAATAAAAGTTCCGACCATTCTTCCAACGACGGTATGGATATTGCTTTATGTGCTTATTTTCCAAAACAAAAAGTGTTACAATTTGCAGGAGCACACCGCCCTTTGTTATTAATAAGAAACGGTGAGCTCATTGAATATAAACCAAGCAAACATTCCATTGGCGGGTACATCAGCGGTGATAAAATGTTCGAAGATCATTCGATACAATTGCAAAATGGAGATTCCGTTTATGTGTTAACAGATGGCTATTCTGATCAGTTCGGCGGAGAAAGCGGAAAAAAATTTAAGTTTAAGAAACTCCAGAAACTAATTCAGTCAATTGCCCATATGAGCATGGCAGAGCAACACGACTTGCTGGAAGAGGCCTTTATCAGTTGGAGGGGTAAACATGAACAAGTAGATGATGTTTGTGTGATTGGAGTTAAAGTGTAAATTCTGTTTTACGTCTGACTTATTTTCCGTTTGAATCGTTTCTTTTATATAATTATTTCATTGTTTTTTTGGTCGTCCATTTCCGGCCAGTCTTATTCAATTGAAGGAAAAGTTGAAGAGAAAAAAAATGAACCCGCTATAGGAGCTGCAGTTGTTTTATTGAAAAACGATTCTTCT
>CAZRNW010000005.1:0-23099 GCA_964601535.1 uncultured Flavobacteriaceae bacterium | reverse complement strand
GGTAATCCAATTGCCTTCAGGCAACATCCCAACAATTTCTGAATGGGCATGCTGTGATATCTGGCGGATAAGATGTTTGCGGTAATTTTCCGGCATCCAGTCTTTTGGTTCCACCATTTCGTTTTTAGCCAATTTGGCTTCAAAAACGTCTTCAAAATTTTTATTATCCATGTTTTATAAAAACTCGTGTACAATATACAAATTTACGCTAAAATCGCTCCTAAAACAAGGGTTGTTTTAGCTCAGAATTTTTAAAAATAATGCCCAAATCCCTAATGATTTTCTGTTTTAACGCTCAGACAAGGGCAAAACCATTAAATTTACCAAAAAACGATTGAAAAAATTCTTTTTCATAGGCAGCTTTTTACTGGTACTTTTTGAAGTACTAAAAGCGTATTACATCTTACCAATCCCGGGAAGCCAGGAAGCGGAAATCGTTGATTTTGCTTATTTTTTGCACACTTACCGGTGGGCTCTCCGAATATTATTTCTGTCTTTGATAGTGTATGGATTAAAGAGTTCTTTTAAAGGAAAAATAAAATGGATTTCAGGATTGATTTTTATTTTAACCGGCGCAATCATTTACATCATTAATTTTGAAATGACAGCAGAGGCTCTTTTTTTACCGGCTGGAAAAGTCACCACCAAAAAACAAGCTGAAAATAAAGTCCCGCTTGAACGATTGGTGATAGGTCTGGAAAATAACGGTCAGGCAAAGGCCTATCCAATTGAATTTATTGCTTATCATCATCAGGTTATTGACAGCGTAGGCGGCAAACCTTTCATGATAACCTATTGTGATGTCTGTCACACCGGCCGTGTTTACGAACCAATTGTAAACGGGAAATATGAAACATTCAGATTGGTTGGAATGGATCATTTCAATGCCATGTTCGAAGATGAAACCACAAAAAGCTGGTGGCGGCAATCTACGGGCGAGGCAGTAACAGGAAAATTGAAAGGACAATCCTTAAAGGAATTTGAATCGAAACAAATGACACTTGAAAATTGGTTTAAATTGTATCCAAATGCAGTAGTCATGCAACCAGTTGAACAATACAGAACCATGTATGACAGTTTGGGCTTGTATGAATCAGGAAAACATACGAGCAGTTTAACAAGGACTGATACTTTATCCTGGAAAAGTAAATCATGGGTTGTTGGTGTTCAGGTGGGAAATTTATATAAGACTTACGATTGGAATGTATTAAAAAAAGAAAAAATAATAAACGATTCAATTGGAACAACACCGCTGGTAATTGCATTATTATCGGATGGAAAAAGTTTTGTTGCGTTTGAGCGGAATGCGAATTCTGTTTTCACAATTAAAAATGATACTCTGTTTTCCGATAGTACTGCTTACAATGTATTAGGAACAAACATTAATAATCCTTCCGAAAAATTAAAAAACATAAAAGCGTATCAGGAATTTTTTCACAGCTGGAATTATTTTCATCCTGATTTCAGATTGGGCAATAAGAAATGATTTATTTTATTTTTTTGGAATCAATCGCCGCCTCTTCAATTTTTTCGGGAACAAATTCCCGGTCTATCAATTCCGACATCTTTATGGGCTTTTTAAGAATTTTCATTTTAATAGCCATGTCCTGTATATCCTGAAGGTCTTTATCCGATGGGGTTAACTCCACATAGCTTACGCGGTGAGGAGTTGAAGTCAAAACAAAATTTAAAACTTTCTGATCTTGTCTGTAATAAGGCGCCACTAACTTTGCAGCTTCTGCTCTGTGAGTTTCTGCCCATTTGCCGGATTCTGCAATCCCGCGCACTAAATCTCTTACAACTTCTGGTTTTTCTTTAATCAGATCTTCATGCACAACTAAAGCGCAGGAAATAAAATTTGGCCAGATATCTTTTGCATAATACAAAACACGACCTACACTGTCAAATTCGGCTTTCGCGCAAAAAGGTTCGCCAACAAAAAAGCCATCGATAGCACCGGACGCTAAGGAAGTCGGCATATCAGGCGGCGGTAAAACCACAACATTTATGTCGCCGGGTTTCATGCCTTGGTCTTCCATCAGTTTATGAAAAACTAAATTCTGATTACTGTATAAACTTGGGAATGCAAATGTCTTTCCTTTCAAATCGCGCAGACTTTTAGCCTTACTTTTTTTGGAAATAATTATTTCCGAACCGTCACGGTGACCTAAATAACAAATTTTTACAGGCACACCATCTTCACGCAGTTTCATGGCAAGCGGCACAATCATAAAAGTAGCCTGAACTTGTTTTGCTTCCAAGGCACTCACAACAGTTGGAAAATCTGAAAATCGCTGCGAATCGAAATTGGTATTTGATTTTGTGGTCTTAGAAGCGAAATCAGTAACAGGACAAGTTAAATGGCATGTCACGGGCAAATACCCTACTAATAAAGAGCGTTGCGCTTTTTCATTCGGGCCTTCATGAATCACGTCGGTTGTGATTTTATTTTTTGTTTGCCATGGACGGAAACGTAACAGAGCCAGCGCACCAATAATAAGAACGACAACAATGATGATTTTACCTTTTGTAGATTTCATGATTTAAATTTTATTATTCTCAATACTATCAAAACTCGAAACGCTTAAATCGCTAGGTGTATTTAAATTAAGTGAATTCAAAATGTTTTTCATTGCTTCGATTACAGAGGTGTCAGTTAATGCACGCGGTTTAGCCGAGGTAATTTTAAATTCATTAAACACGGTAGCCGGTCTGTTTGACAAAACAATGACTCTGTCAGCTAATTGCGCTGCTTCTTCAATATCATGTGTTACAAAAACAACTGTACGCGGACGTTTATTTAATAAGCGGATTAATTCGTGACGCATTCTTAAACGAGTTTGATAATCGAGAGCAGAAAACGGTTCATCCATTAATAAAATATCAGAATTCCCCGCCAAAGCACGGGCTAATTCAACCCGCTGTTTCATCCCGCCTGATAATTCGTGCGGATAAGAATTTTCAAATCCCTTTAGATGTATTAATTCAAAAAGTTCTTTTAATTCGTTTTCTATTTCACCCTGACTTCTTCCTTCTAATCCCATTCTTATATTTTCAGCAGCAGTTAACCAGGGGAAAAGTCCGTCTTGCTGATAAACGGTTCTGATAATTCCATTTGTTTCTACTTTTCCTGAAGCAGGTTTAATATAGCCGGACAATAAATTTAAGAGAGTTGTTTTACCACAACCCGAGGGCCCAACCAAAACTAAAAATTCGCCAGCGTTAGCTTTGATGCTAAGGCTTTGAATAACCTGCAAATCATCGTATCTAAACGAAACATTATCTAATATCAGTTCCCTATCTTTCATAACCCCATTTGATGGTTGGCAATTTAGTGAGCTGTAATAAGATTTTGTCCGCAGCCATTCCTAATAATCCGATAATAACCATATAACAAACTGCAGTATCCAATCGTAAACCATTGCGCGCATCCCAAATGCCGTAACCTAAACCATCCTGACAACCCACCATTTCAGCGGCAACAATCACAACCCAGGCAACGCCGTATGTGACGCGAAGTGCTGTAACCACTTGCGGTAATATTGCAGGAAATGTAACTTTTGTCAGAAGTACAAAGCCTTTGTAATTATAATCACTTGCCACGCGGAAATAAATTTTAGGAATGTTGGCGACCGCCGCCATGGTTGACAGTGCAAGCGGAAAAAATGTGGCCATGAAAATTAGAAAGATGGCCGGCTTATCACCAATATGAAACCAAAGAATAGCAAAAGGAATCCAGGCAAGCGGTGAAAGAAAACGGAAAAAATTAAGAATGGGAACAAATGTCTTTCTTGCAACAAGATATTGCCCCAATAATAAACCAAAAGGAACAGCCAGTGAAGCGGCGCCAATAAACCCAACAGATATCCGCCAAAGAGATGCTATGATGTCATTTATTAAACGACCCGCGATAATTTCTTCTTTAAAACTTTTTACTACGTCAGCAGGAGATGGTAATTGGTAAGCCGGAACCATTTGGAAATATGAAACACAAAACCAAATGAAAATAAAAAACAGAATTACAAAGAAAGGTAAAACATAACTGAACTTATGGAATGTTTTTTTCATCTTGTAATTGGTTGTGCGAATTTAAGGTTTTTCTACCCAATCACCGTTTTCTTTAATTAGCGCAATCAATTCGTCGACCGCAGTTTCGCTGGTTACGTTTTTCTTTACCACTTCTTTACCTTTATAAAGGGAAATTTTGTCAACTCCCGTACCAACATAACCATAATCGGCATCAGCCATTTCGCCCGGACCATTTACAATACAGCCCATGATGCCGATTTTTACACCTTTTAAGTGATGTGTACGTTCACGGATTTTCTGAGTGGTTTCCTGTAAATCAAAAAGTGTTCGTCCGCAGCTTGGACAAGAAATATATTCTGTTTTACTGATGCGCGTCCGTGTTGCCTGTAAAATTCCGAAAGCGGTAGAGTTACAAACTGCAACAGAAACACAATCTTTTTGTTTTATCCAGATACCATCCCCAAAACCATCTAGCAACAATCCGCCAATATCGGTCGCGCTGTATAATTGAAATTGTGATTCGTTTAAGTTTGCGTAATTACGTTTGATAATTATGGGAAGAAAACATTTTTTCAATTCTAATTCAATCACCATTCTTCTGAGTTCAGGCATTGCGTGTTCATTAAATGTATCCAGGACTAAAACAACATTTTTTTCTTTGCTGATTCTCTGAATGAAATCTTCAGTTAATGAAGTGATATCAACTGCGACAAAATTTAATTCCGAAGATTTTTCTTCTGCCCGGAAATATTCTTCTGCACAAAATAAGGGATAAGTTCTGTCTTTGTCCTTATGGTATTTCCAGTTTTCTGAATTATAGATTAAGCCTAATGTTCCCGGAATTTCAAAATCAATAATATTATCCCCCAAATAAATATAATCAACAGCCATATCGCTAAGATTCCATTTATCGGTTGGAACAGAATACATATAACCAATACCAAAAAGAGAAGCGGCCGTTACACCATCTTTCATCGAATAATCCGCAATAACACGCGGGACATTATGGCTGCCAAGATTAATAACTTCGTGTGTTTTGCGTCGTGTATATTCAAATGGAGAATAAGTAAGTTGGGAGTTATTAGTTCGGAGTTCGGGGATTGGCTTATGATTTTTCCTGTTTGTATATCTATCTGCCAACATCTTTGCAACGGGCATTTCAAATTCAGGTTCTTCAGTTAAGGAAACGCGGATGGTATCGCCTAATCCGTCTTCCAATAATGTTCCAATTCCTACAGCAGATTTAATTCTGCCATCTTCGCCATCACCTGCTTCTGTCACTCCTAAATGTAAAGGATAATTTCTGTTCGTCTCTATCATTTTCGCGACCAGCAAACGGTAGGCTTGCACCATTACCTGCGTGTTACTTGCCTTCATCGAAATCACAATGTTGTGATAATTGTTCTCTTCGCAAATACGTAAAAATTCAAAAGCACTTTCCACCATTCCCAAAGGCGTATCACCGTAGCGACTTAAAATCCTGTCGCTAAGCGAACCGTGATTGGTACCAATGCGCATAGCGGTTCCGTATTCCTTACAAATTTTTACTAAGGGAGTAAAACGTGTTCTGATTCTTTCTAATTCTGCTTCGTAAGATGCATCTGTGTAATCAATATTTTCAAATTTTTTCTTGTCGGCATAATTCCCGGGATTAACGCGAACTTTTTCTACAACTTTAGCGGCCCATTCAGCAGCATTAGGCGTAAAGTGTATATCGGCACAAATAGGGGTGTTATAACCTCTCGCTTTTAATTCTTTTTTAATGAGTTCTAAATTTTTCGCTTCGTTCAAGCTCGGTGATGTAATCCGTACAATTTCGCAACCTGCTTCAATCATTCGGATACTTTGTTCAACTGTAGCTTTTGTATCCAAGGTATCCGTGGTTGTCATACTTTGAATACGGATAGGATGATGAGCACCCAATAACAAATCACCAATTTTTACCTCACGGGTTAAAAAACGGGAATAAGCCGTTAAGCTGTTACAGTATTTCGGGTGTGAATTCAAATCCGTTACAAATATACGGAAGATTCAGGCTTTATTTTATTTCAATTTCGTCAATAAAAATAAAAGCATCACCGCCGGCGCCCAAGTGCCATTCAGGGAGTTTACCATAATTTCTGGCAATTACTTTTACATAGCGGGCCTTAGTGGGTTTTTCGAATTTATATTCAAACTTTTTGAGCTGAACTTCATAATCATTAGCAGGAACAGGATTTACATAGCGTGCCAAAGGGGTGTAGGTAATTCCATCGAATGAGGTGTAAAATTCCACTTTCCCGGGAAAGACAATCCATGACCTTGTATCCTGTAAATAATTACTGCTTATGGATGAAATTAATTTATGCGAACCCATGTCAATCACGCAATCGAAATCTTGTCCCTGATATCCCTGCCATTCACCCTTACGCCAATTTGTTTCTCCGTATATCCCGTCAATTATTCCGCCATCTCCACCTGCAGTGTATTGTCTGTTGTATTTACAATTTAATGTAACTGTATAATTATTTGGTACTTTATAAAAGCGAGCGCTTGTGGTTTTACTGCTATCGGTTGCCGTAAATATTTTTGATTTAATATTACAGCTGGTATCAATTAAAAATGGTTTTGTATACACTATTGATTTTTTCGAAGGCTCTGTTCCGTTGGTGGTATAAACTATCTTTGAAGCTGGAGCACCACCAAGAATTGTAATTTCCTGTTTTTGCTTAAAAGATTTTGATTCGCTTTTAATAACAGGAACCGATACAATTGAGTTCCCGTCAATTTTTGTATTGGGCCTTTGACTTTTTTCTTTCCCAAAAACCATTGCTTTATCTTTTGGAGGAAGAAAACTAAAAATTAATTTCCCGCCACTAAAAATTTCGTTGTATGTAATGTAAGAGCGATAATTGGTTTTAGAATTTAGAATTATAGAAGTTACGTAGTTACTCTCATTACCTAAGTTTGTTTTCGGAGATTCGATTTCAAAAATCTTTCCATTTTCTAAATGAATTTTTAGTTTATCAAAAAGAGGTGTGCTCAGGGAAAATTCAGGACTGCCCGGACACACCTGGTAAATTCCCATGGCGCTCAGCACATACCATGCACTCATTTGTCCGCAATCCTCGTTCCCAATTAAACCATCCGGATCATTTTTGTAAAAATCCCTAAGGATTTGTTGAGTACGCTGAAAAGTTTTTTTAGGATTCCCAACGTAATTATATAAATATGCCATATGATGACTGGGTTCATTTCCATGCGCATATTGTCCTATTAAACCTGTAATATCTGCCTGATCCCTTCCGCTGGTTTTACTGGAGATTGAAAATAATTCATCTAATTTTTTTTCGAAAGAAGCATCACCGCCATGTAATTTTATTAAGCCATCAATATCCTGTGGAACGAAAAAAGAATATTGCCAGCTGTTGGCTTCAGTAAAATGATTATTCACCTCACTCGCTTCGAATGGGGTTAACCAATTACCGTTTTTCCGAGGTCTCATAAAACCCGTTGAAGCATCAAACATGTTTTTATAAGACTGCGCACGTTTATTATAATAGGAAACGTCTTTTGTTTGACCTAATTTTTGAGCCATTTGGGCTATGCACCAATCATCATATGCGTATTCCAAAGTTTTTGAAACGCTTTCGTGCTCATCGTCTATTTGCAAATAACCTTGCTTTTCGTAAGCGGGTGCACCATAGCCTGTATAGTTTGCGGCTGCTTTCATGGCATTGTAAATTGCAAGACTATCATAACCAAAAATGTTTTTAGTGAATGCATCCGCGATAACCGAAACGGAATGATACCCAATCATACATTCGGTTTCGTTCGAAGAAAGTTCCCAAATGGGTAAACGTTTTCCTTCCTGATATTGTTTAAGAAAGGTATTTATGAAATCGCTTGTTCGTTTACGGTCAATAATCGTGAACAAGGGATGCAATCCCCTGAAGGTATCCCATAATGAAAATACTGTATAATATGTAAATCCTTTTGCAGTATGAATCTGATTATCGCGGCCACGGTAACGGTTGTCAATATCCATGTTTGTGCTTGGATGAATCATACAATGATAAAGGGCGGTATAAAATGTACTCAATTGATTTTTATCATTGCTTTGAACTTCAATTTTTGATAATTCTTTGTTCCAGACCTGTTCGGCATCCAATTTATATTTTTCAAAATCCCAGTGAGGGGCTTCGGCCTTCATGTTTAATAAGGCCCCAACAATATCAACACTTGAAATGGCGACTTTTACAATCAATGGCTTCCCGTCGTTAATATCAAACTCAAAAGAAGCACCCTCTGCATTTTCATTGGACTCAAGTTTGGTTTTTAATTTTTTGTTTAAAGCAAATTGAATTTTTTTGAAAGGCTTAGAGAATTTAATGACAAAATAAACATGTTGTTCCTTTGCCCAGGCTTCACTGATTCTTGTACCGGAAATAGTTACGCTGTCTAAAACATGAACATTGGTTAAAATTGTTTTATCGCGGTGCAATAAATCTAAAATAATATTTACTTTTTCTGCTTTCGGAAATGTATATCTGTGAATTCCTGTGCGTAAAGTCGAAGTTAATTCCGCTTTTATTTTATCATCTTCTAAAAACACTTCATAATAACCTGCGCTTGCTTTTTCTTTTAAATGAGAAAATTTAGAGGAATACTTTTTATTATCAAGACTTGTTTCGCCAAGCATAGGCATAATCAAAACATCACCGTAATCACTCACCCCGGTCCCGCTCAAATGCGTGTGCGAAAAGCCAAAAATAATACTGTCGCTATAATGATAACCGCCGCAACCATCCCAGCTGCCATCAATTCTTGTATCCGGACTCAATTGTACCATTCCAAAAGGAAGTGTCGCCCCCGGGAAAGTATGACCATGTCCGCCAGTTCCAATAAATGGATTTACATATTGTGCGTAATTATTCTGCGCATGAATTTGAAAGTTCAGAAAAAGGCAAAGAGCAAAAAATATTTTAAGGCAGGCATATTTCATAGCTTGCCAAATTTAGCGGTTTATATCGTACAACGAAAGAAATTTAATTCCTGATACATCTTTTAAAAGCGGCTTAATATCAATTTTAATTTCCTCATTGGGCTCAAGGTCAAAAAAGTTGTGACTGAAATAAGTGTCTTTTCCGCTTAAATAAAGATTTTTTACGAGAACAGGGCTTTTTAAAGAGAGGGAATTGTCGGAAGGGTTGAAGGATAATACTGGTTGAGCTTTTGGCAAAACTAAATTTTTAGGTGATGTAAAAAAGTAAAGCGATTTTCTTTTAATGTTTCCATAAATGTCAGCAAAATAGCAGCGGAGATATATTTTAGATTTCTCGGCTTTTGGTATTTCTTTTTCTGATAAAGTAAAATACGATTTAGATGTATTTGGTTCTGCAACAACTTCAATTGTTTTCGTAAACAAATCCTTTCCTTCAAAATCACGGATGCTGACTGTAAGTTTACCCGGAAGCGAGTCAACATAATCATTAATAATAAACACTTTATAGTTATTGTTTTCCTTCGAAACAGAAACCAACACATTATCGTAAAGCCGTACTAAATCATAATAGAAAGCTTTAGATGAATTATTAAAACCAATGGCACTCCATGTTGTTCCGGGCCAGCAATCGTTTAATTGCCAGAATAAAGTTCCCATGCAATAAGGTTTTGCCCTGCGGTGTGCTTCAATAGCCGTTTTCATTCCGTATGATTGTAATAATTGAGAAACATAAATAAATTTTTCAAAATCTTTTGGCACATTAAATTCACGCTTCATGTATTCTTTAATCGTTTCGTAGCCTGTAGGATGTTTTTGATGATTCTTTATTTCATCTGAATTTAGATTTAATGAAGAGGCATTACAGAATGTTTGAAAAGTTTTTAAATCCGGTGTGCTTTGAAATCCGTACTCACTCATGAAGCGCCCTACTTTGCTTTCGTAATTCTCAAAAGGTTCTTTGCCCCACCATATTCCCCAATAATGTGAATCGCCTTGCTTCAGACTTTCTTTCCTTCCCCAGCCAATTGAAGGAGAGCTTGGCCAATAAGGCGTTTTGAAATCATTTTGTTTTACGAGGGAAGGAATTATCTCATGAAATAAGTTTTTATAAGCGTTCCAAATTTTTGCGGAATCGTTTTTTGAATATTTGTATTGTTTCTGCCAGCCCCAATTCTTCCAGCCTTCATCACTTTCGTTATTACCGCACCATAATGCTAAACAAGGGTGATTACGCAGGTTTTTTACCTGTTGGATCACTTCCTGTTTCACGTTTTCAATAAATTTTTCATCTGAAGGATACATGGCACAGGCAAACATAAAATCCTGCCAAACTAAAATTCCTGCGCGGTCGCAGTCGCGGTAAAATTCCTCGTCTGCATAAACGCCGCCGCCCCAAATACGGAGCATATTAATTTTAGCCTCTTTCACCATCATTAATAATTTACGCACATTGTTTTTTTCTCCATTCGGGTTAAAACTATTTTGTGGAATATAATTCGCTCCTTTCATAAAAACGGGAACGCCGTTTAACTTGAAATAAAAAGAAGAACCTAAAGAATCTTTATCCTGAATTAATTCTAAGGTGCGGATTCCGAAATGCACGTTACCTTGTGTTAACATTGTGTCGCCGTGTGTTATCTTAAAACCGGATACGTACATATCAGAGCGGTTTTTATTCATTCCGTTGCACCACCAGAGTTTTGGATTTTGTATAGTTGCGTTAATGGTTGTTGTGGATATTCCGGGTTTCAGAGCGACGAGTTGAGTTTGTGTTCTGATTTGTCCTCTGTCTTTTCCTGTCGCGGCAATATTATACCGGATTTCGTAATAACCTTCTTCCGCAGTGTTTATTTCAAAAACAAAATCAACTTTGGCTGCTGAGTCTTTAATTTCTTTGGTATAGGCATAAACTGATTCAACTTTCAATGTATTCCATGAAATAAGCTTGATGGGTTTCCAAATCCCGCAAGTGACAAAGCGCGGAGCAAAATCCCATCCGTACTGATACTGGGCTTTACGTGTAAATATTTTTTCATCACCGGGAAGTGTATAGGGTAATCTCGCAGCTTCTGCTTTTCCTCTTTTTACTGCGGATTCGAATACAATTCTCAGGTTATTTGCCCCTTCCTTTATGCTTTTCTTCACATCAACATTCCAGGAGCGGAACATATTATCAGCATCAAGAATTAATGTTTCATTTAAATAAACTTTTGCATAAGTATCCAGTCCTTCAAATTCCAGTTCAATATGTTTTTGGGAAAATGCTTTTTTA
Source organism: uncultured Flavobacteriaceae bacterium (assembly GCA_964601535.1). Classification (GTDB taxonomy): domain Bacteria; phylum Bacteroidota; class Bacteroidia; order B-17B0; family Aurantibacillaceae; genus JAHEYG01. Next base: position 11,814 of record CAZRNW010000005.1, on the reverse strand, counting down.
TCGCATGTAAATTCAGTTTTATATTCCCAGTCTTCGTTTTCAATCCATTGTAATTTTTTCTCGTTATCGCCATAAAATGGGTCAGGAATTTGATTATTTGAAAGTAAATCGCTGTGAACATTTCCGGGAACCTTGGCGGGAAACCAAGTTTCTTTTCCTATTTGATGAAATTGCCATTGCAGATTGAGGACCGCTTCAGTATTTTGAGCCAATACAGTTAGCGAAAAGAAAAAGAGAATATGTAAGACTATTTTTTTCAAAGCGATTCTAAAATATTTTTAATTTCAACTTCATCGGCAGTTTCATTGGAACCCGTAATCGCTGCAGAATGAAATTCATTAGCTCCTGTTTTTTTCAGTCCTGAAATATTTCCGGAACGTATTCCTCCGCCCGGCACAATCTGAATTCTGTTATTTGCTTTCTGAACCAGGTTGGTAATAAAGGATGAGCCTTCAAGAGCGTTTTTTTGTTTTCCGGATGTGAGAATTCTTTTAAAACCGCAATAAATTATTTCTTCTAAAGCTTTCTCTGAATCCTGAATTTCATCAAAGGCTCTGTGAAAAGTAGAGGGGAGAGGTTTTGCTAATTCAATTAATTCTTTACAACGGAGAGAATCCACTTTATTTTCTGAAGTAAGAATTCCAAACACGAGGCCGTTACATTTATTTTCTTTGCAAAAAAGAATCTGTTTTTTCATTTGTTCAAACTCAGCATTTGTATAAAAAAAATTTCCCTTGCGCGGACGAATCATCACAAATAAATCTATTTGTATTTGTTCACGAACTTCAGCAATTAGTTTTTCGGGAGGAGTAATACCGCCTGCTTTATAATTTTCACAGAGTTCTATTCTTTGTGCACCTGCTTTTTGTGCAATTAAACAAGATTGTAAATTGAAACAGGCGATTTCTAAAATCATTTACTTCAAAAAATAATCGGCGTCAAATAATTTATTTCCGGTATTATCGGCTAGCGCATAATTAAAACCTTTTTGCAAAGCGAAGGCACCATGCTCACCTTTTTTGTTGATAGCTAAGAAACCAACTTGTACATCTTTGTAGTTAGGGTTTTTAGAAATTAATCGGTCAATCGCTTTTTTGCAGGCTTCACTTGGTGAAAAACCCTGGCGCATTAATTCCACCACTAAAAAAGAGCCGCAAATTTTTAATACAGTTTCTCCAACTCCTGTTGCACACGCTGCACCCACTTCATTATCTACATACATGCCGGCGCCGATAATAGGTGAATCTCCAACGCGTCCGTGCATTTTATAAGCTAAACCACTTGTTGTGCAAGAACCAGATAAATTTCCGTGCGCATCTAAAGCTACCATACCAATCGTATCATGATTTTCGATATTAGCAACGGGTTTATATTGACTGGTCTTTAACCATTCTTTCCAGGCTTTTTCTGCTTCCGGTGATAATTTACTTGGTTCTAATTTAAAACCATTATCCAATGCAAATTTTTGAGCGCCGTTTCCTACCATTAAAACATGCGGTGTTTTTTCCATCACCATTCTGGCAACGGAAACAGGATGTTTTATTCTTTGCAAAAAAGCAACGCCACCGCATCTTCCTTTTTCATCCATGATGCTTGCATCTAAAGTAACATGTCCTTCACGATCGGGCAAACCACCCAGACCAACACTTAAATTTGTAAAATCATCTTCAGTTACCATAACACCTTTTTCTACTGCATCCAGTGCTGTACCATTAGCTGATAAAACTTTCCATGCGCCGTCGTTTGCAGCTAAGCCATGATTCCAGGTAGAGATAACAACCGGTTTTCTGATTTCACCTTCCGATTTGTTTTCTTCTAACGAAATTGCTTTTCCGAATTTTGGTAAGCTTGTTAATGCTAGTGCGGATAAAATCCCCGATGTCTTTAAAAATTTCCTTCTTGTTCCCATGTTATTTGGTTTTGGTTATAAAATGTTTGGCATAATTAATCTGCCACATATCTAAAATAAATTTATTCTGATTCAACCGCTTATAAAAATTATCAAAATTTTTATTTTCAGGCTGCGTCCATAATACTTCTGATAAAGCAATCATCCGCGGTACGGCCATATATTCTACTTGTTTTTCGTTTAAAATATATTCAGTCCAAACATTGCCTTGAGCGCCCATGATAAATTGCGCTTCCTGTTCATTTAAAACTTTTGGTGTCGGATTATAATTATAAACTGAATCTACAGGATTAAATCCGCCGATTGCTAAAGGTTCGGTTAATTTATTTTTGCTTTGGTAATGATCGAAATAACAAGGCTTGCCCGGACTCATCACAACATGGTGTTTTTGTTTAGCTGCTGCAATTCCGCCTTCAGTTCCGCGCCAGCTCATGACTGCGGCGTTCGGAGCAAGTCCGCCTTCTAAAATTTCATCCCAGCCAATAATTTGTTTGCCATTCTTGTTTAAGAATTTCTCGATGCGTCTGATGAAATAACTTTGCAATTCATGTTCGTCATTTAATTTTTCTTTTTTGATTAAGGCTTGACAATTCGGACAAGTCTTCCATCTTGTTTTCGGACACTCATCGCCACCAATGTGAATATATTTTCCGGGGAAGAGAGCAATCACTTCGGTCAATACATCTTCTAAGAACTGAAAGGTTGAATCCTTCGTACAATAAACATCATCAAATACGCCCCAGCCTTTTGCGACTTCTTGTTTTTGTCCTGTGCAGGATAACCAGGAATACGCGGCGATTGCTGCAAGTGAATGTCCGGGCATTTCAATTTCAGGAACAACGGTAATGTGTCGCGCTGTTGCATAAGCTACCACTTCTTTAATTTCTTCTTGCGTATAAAAACCGCCGTAACGTATGGCGTCATATTTTTTATCTTTATAAGAACCAACCATCGTTCCGTTACGCCAAGCGCCAACAGAAGTTAGTTTAGGATATTTTTTTATTTCGATGCGCCAACCTTGGTCTTCGGTTAAATGCCAGTGAAAAATATTCATCTTGTAAGCGGCAATCAAATCAATATAGCGTTTTACAAAAGAAACCGGAAAGAAATGACGGCAAACATCTAAATGCATACCGCGCCATTCGTAACGAGGAAGGTCTTCGATGTAAACGCATGGAACATCAAATGTTTTCTTTGGTGCAACTTTCAGCGATTTTATTTCCAGGGGCGGCATTAGCTGAGTTAAAGTTTGCAAAGCATAGAAAGCACCTGCGCCTTTTCCTTCGGCCGTAATTTTTATTCTTGCTTTATTTATATCCAGATGATAATTCTCTTTAAAGCCCCCTTCAAAATCCGGATATTCAAATTGAATGAAATTACCGATTTTCGATTCGTTTGGAATTGTTTCTAAACGGAAGCCGTAGTTTTTCTCCAGATAATCATTAAACCAATTAATATCATTTGTAAAGCTTTCAGAATTTCGCAAAACAATTTTTGTACTTGGGGAAATTGTAAAGCTCCCTTCTTTTTCAGTAATGGAATTTGGTTTGGGAATAATGGGCAATGACGTGTTTTGCGCCCATGAAAATAATGCGGATAACAGAATTGAAACTAAAAAAAATAATTTCTTCATCCTATCTGAATTGATAATTGACGCCAGAAACTTGAGTTAAAAGTGTTTGAGCAACGTCTGTGGCAATGGCACGTCCTTCTGTTTTTGGTGAAACAGGAGAAAATTTTGCAAGGTATTCTTCCATAACGGTATGTAAAGTATAACCTAATTTACGTGTATTCTTAACGTCTTTCATTCTGCATAAAACACTGTCAGGGTCGCCATCTCTTTCGCAAGCAACTATTTTGTATGTTTTATTAAGATCAATGGACTTGTCTTTTATTTTTACTTCTTGTAATCGTTTACCAAAATCATTATTCATGGTAAATTTTATTTTCATGCCCTGAAAGCGAATTAACCATCCCCCAAAACGTTTGGTTGGGTCTTTAGCAAAAACGTTTTCCATTTCTTTTTCTAACCAATCCCAAAGTTGTTGTCCGCTTACTTCAGCCATTTTTACTTCAGAATTTACGGGCAACATACTCCATAAAAATTCCTTGGTGATATCTGCTATTCCAGTTTTCGAATCTGGTATTAATGCAGGACAAAAACGAAAGCCATTTGATAAAGCAATATCCGGCTTTGATTTCCACATAACTGCATCTGTAATCAAATTATCCATTGGTGTTTCTATCACAAAATATCTGTACAATGGAGTTTTAGTTTTCCCGATTATTTTTTGCATGTCGGCTTTGTAAGGCTCTTCCGCTTTTGAAATTAAATTGAGCATTTCTTCATCCGCTTTGTATTTATCAGGATCAACTTCAATAAGCTCATATGCTTCTTCTTTTATTTTTCCATTTTCTATTATCAGATCCATTTTTCCAATGAAAGAAGAAAACGCACCTGGTTCAGTGACCTTGCAATATTTTCCCTCCAGCGGTTTTCTTATTCTTTCGTGTGTATCTGCACCAAAAATATAATCTAATCCTTCGGCATAAGTTTGATTGGCCAGGTGTAACTGCTGCGCCATGCCCATGTGCGTTAAGGCGATTACAATATCACATTGTTCCTGTTCTTTTAATAGCTTAATGTATTTGGCTATATTTTTATCCGGGTCGGTAAATTTAATTCCGTAACTGTAAGCGGGCGATTGCCGTACCGGCGTTAGCGGATCGTTATAACCGAGAAAACCAATTTTAGTATCGCCAAAATAAAATGTATGAAAAGGCGGAAACATTAAATCGCCTTCGGTTTCATTAAACATGTTTCCGCAAACTTTAGGAGCGTTATAAGCGCCCATATCTTTCACCAGCATTTTTTTTCCATAAACTACTTCCCAGTTTCCCGGCAACATCAAATCGTAATTTAAATTATTCATTAAGGGAATTAAGGCTTGCCCTTCGCTTAAAGCAGCAATAGCGCTTCCTTGAAAACAATCACCGCCATCCAAAAGTAATGTGTTTGGATTTTGGCTTCGAATAGAATTAATTAATGTCTTAAGGTGAGCAAAGCCTCCGCGTTGCTTAAAAACAGCTTTGTTATTTTCCCAAAAAAATTCATCGTGAACATTTACCTGTCCGTGAATATCTGTTGTATGCAAAAGAGTTATGTGCTGGGCTTTCCCGGTTCTTACAACTGAACTTTTTTTAATTTCATCAGCTTTGCCTTTTTCTTCAGTTAAAGCAAAGGTGGCTAAAGGAGTAAGTCCAAGGCCAAGAGTAGCGGCTCCAATTTTTTTTAAAAAATCTTTGCGCGACTCACCTTCAGGAATAATATTTTCTTTGCAACCGCAGTTACAATCAGTGCTGTGTTTTTTCATGATGATGAATTAGTGCGGTAATTTTTCTTTTAACACGCCATAGCAATAGGTTCCGAATACCGCGCTTAATAAAACTACGATTACAATAGGTAAACCGCTGCCTATTAAAGCGTATAGTGGTCCAGGACAAGCACCCGTCATGGCCCAGCCAATACCAAACATTAATCCGCCGATGATATTTCCTTTTGAAAATTGTTTGTCTTCAATTTTGATTTCTTCGCCTGAAAAAGTTTTTATTTTGAATTTCTTTATCAGGAAAATAGAAAGCATTCCAACTGCAATGGCCGAACAAATTGTGCCATACATGTGGAAGGATTGGAAACGGACCATTTCCTGAATACGGAACCAGGAGATAACTTCCCCTTTAATTAAAATAATTCCGAAGATGGTACCGAGCAATAAAAATTTTATATTTTTCATGTTACAAATTCATTATTAGTGGAAGAATAAACCAGGTCATTAATAAGCCGCCTGCAAAAAAACAGCAGGTGGCAATAAGAGAAGGTAATTGTAAATTAGAAATTCCCATAATGGAATGTCCGGATGTGCAGCCTCCCGCATAACGGGTACCGAAGCCGACAAAAAAACCGCCGACAACAATTAATAAAAATCCTTTTATTGTGAGAAGCGAAGAAAAATTAAAAACTTCGGAGGGAACCAGGCCTGAATAATCTTGAATGCCTAATTTATTCATGCTTTCAACAGCGGATTCTGATAAAGCGATGGGATTTGGGTTTTTTAATACAAAACCTGCAATACATCCGCCAATGACCATGCCCGCAGCAAAAATCAAATTCCATTTTTCAGCTTTCCAGTCGTACTGAAAAAATTTTGCTTTGGTTGGAATACACATTGCGCAGAAATGCCGCAGCGAAGATGAAATACCAAAGGCTTTGTTACCGAACAAAAGCAAAAGCGGTACCATTAATCCGATAAGCGGACCAGTTATGTACCACGGCCAGGGTTGTGTTAAAATATTCATGCAGTCTTATTGTTTTTACTAATATACCAATTAATCTTATTTTTTATTTTTCTTCCGGGCGTCTGCTATTGGTGCAAATGGTCCGTATTTATGTTGTTGCTCTGAAAATTTATCAGCGTAAGGACCAAAAGGATGATCTACAGGTTTACCCGCAATTTTCGGCCAGTCTTTACTTAAATCTTTATCTGGTCTTGGTTGCGAGTTAACAAAAGCGGCAACATCCCAGGCTTCTTCGTCGGTTAATTGAGGCGAATCGTGATTTGTGTTTTGTGGCATGTTAGATTTTACATATCCTGCAAAACGCGACAAACGGAATAAACCTGCGCCTTTGTTGTAGCTGTGTTCGCCCCAGAGCGGAGGGTACTGGTACGTTAGTTTATTTTCGAAAAATTTTCCTTCTCCGTTTTCCATGTGGCAGGTTTTGCATTTCAGCATGTAAACAGTTTTTCCTTTCTCTGGATCTGCAGCCCGATCGAGATAAGCAAGTTCGGTTAAGCCACAGCCTTTTGGTTTTTCGCCTTTCGGAACATCTTTACCTAACCATTTTATATACGCAACAATGGCTTGCATTTCGTTACCGAGAGTATCTAATGCTTTCCCATTTAAACTTCTTTCGAAACAATCGTTCACGCGCTTGTAAATATTTTCAGTTGTTCCCGAGCGTTCGCGGAATTTGGGATATGTGGAAGCAACTGCACTGTAATTATTCCCAAATGGTTTTGTGCCGGCGTCTAAATGACAATTCTGACAATTCATGCCGTTGCTCATTTGTAATACTTTTCCTTTTGGCCCGAGATATAATGAAGTGTTTGCAATCAGTTCTCTCCCATAAATAATTTGTGCTGCGTTTTTTTCTGTTTTGATTTGAGTGGTGTCGGGCGCTACCCAAACATCGGCTTTTGGTTTTTCTGCAGACGTTTCAGTTTTAGCCGGTATATCTTTTTTAGGAATTTCTTTTTTTGGTGTAGGCACACCCCAAATTACGAAATAGAGAAGAATTACGATTATGACCAAAAGAACCACAACCGCTTTTACGAGGCGCTGAATTATTTCAATATAATTTTCTTCGCTGTTATGTTTGAATTCGTTCATTAATGTGAAATTTCACCCTTGTTATCGTAATCAATTCCTTGTTGTTTCAAAATGGAAGAAGCCTTCCATCCGTAAAAGGCCAGATAAGCGAAACATGCAACGCCAACTAAATAACTCCACTGAATACCTAATAGGTTTTCTGAAGCGAGCCATCCTTGTAACAAACTAATAAATCCACCACCCATAATCATCATAATTAAATAACTGGAGCCTTGATTGGTGAATTTTCCAAGTCCGGCAATCGCCAAAGTAAAAATACATGGCCAAAGTGTTGAACAAAATAATCCTACACTAATAAACGCATAAACACTTACCATTCCGCTTGCGAACATGCCTGTAAACAAAGCTGCAATTCCCATTACAGAAAAAATTAATAATTGGCGCGCAGGATTTCCCTTACTTAAAATATCACCTGCAATCATTACTACAATCACAAAAACATATAAATAAAACGGCGTTAAATCTTTGTTAGCGATTTTATTTACCAATAAGAAAACACCAAAAGCCAAATACGGCATTAAAAAACGTGCCACTTGCTTGAATCCTTTGCTTAAATCAAAAGCCTGTACAGCTCCTGTCCAGCGCCCAATCATTAGGCTGGCCCAGAATAAAGAAACATATGGCGCTGCTCCTTCAGTAGTAATGCCTGCATGTTGCCGCATGAATTCCGGAAGATTAGAAGCGGTTGAAACTTCAACGCCAACGTAAATAAAAATGGCAATCATGCCCAGCGCGAGTTGAGGATAGGCTAGTGCACTTTTTCTTTCAGATGATGATGAAGAGGAAGCGGCTTCTTCTTTGTGTTCGATTTTATTTGGAAGCGAAGAAAATTTAAACAGCAAGGCCACAATTATAAACGCAAGACCCAGAATTAAGTAAGGAGTCTTTACCGCCTCAATGCTGTCTAATTTCACACCACTTGCAACAGAACCGAAAATGGCGAAACTAACAACTAATGGTCCGATTGTAGTTCCAATATTATTAATACCGCCGGCCATACTTAAGCGCTGTGCGCCTTTTTTCGGATCACCAATGGTAATTGTGAGAGGGTTTGCAGCTGTTTGTTGCAATGAAAATCCTAAGCCCACAATAAATAATCCGCTAATCATTAAAGGAAAAGAAGAAGATTCGGCAGCAGGATAGAACAGTAATGTCCCGATTGCAGAAATGATCAAGCCTAAAGCAATTCCGTTTTTGTAACCGATTTTATTTAAAATATCACTGCCGTTTACTTTCGAAAGAATAACATAAATAATGGAACCGACTGTATATGCAATGTAAAATGCAAAAGAAATCATCTGACTTTGCCATTGCTCAAGATTTAATTTTTCTTTGAAAACAGGAATCAAAATATCATTGCTGGCAGCCACAAATCCCCAAAAGAAAAACACTGAAATGAGAATGAAAAAGGAAGAGCCCGGTTTTTGCATAGTTTTATTTTTACAATTTTATGGAATGAAGCTTAATTTGCAAATATTTTTCACAAAGCAAATTTATGCTTCATTCATCTAAAGTATTGTTTTTAAAAATCTAAACCCTGAATTAGAAAGGCATTTATTAACAATTTTCTCTTTACTAAATAACACATTTAGACTTTGTAAGTAATACTTTTTCATTTTCTTTGTATTATGGAATTGCTAAGCCCTAAAAACTGGAAAGATTACGAATTAATTGACTGCGGAGATTTTGAAAAACTCGAACGTTTCGGAAAATATATAACGATTCGTCCCGAGCCGCAGGCGGTGTGGCCAAAAATTTATCCGACTACTGATTGGGAGAAACAGGCCACTGTAAAGTTTATTCCTAAATCAAGTTCCCAGGGCGATTGGAAAAAATTAAAGCAAATGCCCGATCAATGGGAGATAAAGTATAAAGTTAAAAGTCAAAAGTCAAAAGAGGATGAATTGACATTCCGATTGGGATTAACAGCGTTTAAACACGTGGGTGTTTTTCCGGAGCAAGCTGTGAATTGGGATGTGATTTACGATTATTTATCTCAGTTAAACAAACCAAAATTTCTGAATTTATTTGCATATACGGGAGGCGCTTCTATTGCTGCACGAGCTGCGGGTGCAGATGTAACACATGTTGACAGCATTAAACAAGTGGTGACCTGGGCCAATGAAAACATGCAAAAATCTAATTTAGATAATATACGGTGGATGGTAGACGATGCTTTGAAATTTGTAAAAAAGGAAATCCGCCGCGGCAATAAATACAACGGAATTATTTTAGATCCGCCCGCTTTTGGTCACGGTCCCAGCGGTGAAAAATGGAAACTGGAAGATAATATTGCGGAAATGATGGATAATGTTTTGGAGCTTTTAGATACCGAAAAACATTTATTGATATTGAATGCTTATTCATTGGGGTTTTCTGCTTTGGTACCGGAAAACTTAATGAGCCCTTTCGCTAAAAAACACAAATCAAAATTAAGCGTGGGCGAATTATTTTTAAATGCAAAAAGCGGCGTTAAATTACCTTTAGGTGTTTGGGGAAAATTAGAAAAGTAAATGAAGTATTTTTTTGGTTTCATATTTTTTTTGGTGATGCAATGTTCTTATGCGCAAATTACCTGTGAAAGCATTAAGGAATTAGGGGTAGTTTATAAAGGCACCACTCACCGCAATGGGCGTCATCGGCTTTTTCCTACCGACACCGCAATCTCCAACCGTTTTCAGTATTATACTTTCGAGTTAAAATTGGCGAAAAATTTATCAGATGGAGACAAGGCAGAAGTAGCGAAATACAAAATTAAATTAAACCCTGATGATACCGTCATGATTTATGATTGGGATATAATGCATCAGGGGAAAATGGCTTATCACGGAAAGGCCATCGCCAAAGTTGAAATTAATTGTGCAGACAGCATGATAACCACTCAGAAATATTTATTGAAAAAGGAAACTACAAATCCGGTTCCGAACAGGTTCAAGTTTTTTAAAACACATGAAAAAGATTTTATTATTTACGACAAGAACCATCCTTACCTGAACATTAATATGTATTTCAAGAAAGATTAATTGATTATTGTAATCTTCATTCTGATGTTTTCTTTCGGCCGGTCGTTTTTATCGGTTTTTACGCCTGCAATTTTATCAATCACTTCAAGTCCTTCTATTACTTCGCCAAATATGGTGTAATTATTATCCAGATGCGGAGTTCCACCAACTGTTGCATAAGTTTTTCTTTGTGATGCTGTCCAGGTATAATGTTTTGTTTTTGCGAATTCAGTTTTACTTACCTCATCAGTCAGTTGTTTGGTTGCAATTTTCAGACTGTCTTCTTTTCCCTGTGCATACAAGCGATTGTAATAAGTTTTTAATGCAGGACTTTTTCCGCCAAAGCCAACGAGGTAATTAATTTTCTGAACCAATTCACGGTTTACCCTTAATTCAGCTTTTTGTAAAGCAAGCGAATCGTATTTTTTCCCCATCACAATATAAAACTGACAACCGGAAGATTCTTTTTTTGAGTTAATATCATCACCCTCTCTGGCGGCAGCCAAAACACCCTTTTTATGATAAATTTTAGGGTTAAATTCGGCCGGAATCCAATAACCAACATCACCATTCCCTAAAAGTATTGTATCATTCGCTCGTTTGCTGTCTGGGTCTCCCCCCTGTATCATAAAACTATTAATTACCCTATGAAAAAGCAGGCTGTCGTAAAAGCCCTGTTTCACCAGTTTTATGAAGTTTTTCTTATGTAAAGGCGTCTCTTCGAACAACTTAATTTTCATGTTCCCATATGAAGTGCTTATTAAAATTGTCTCTTTGCTATGGGTTTGGGCGAGTAATTTTAAGCTCAAAACCAGCATTAAAACGCTAAAAACTAAGGTTTTACTATTTGCCATTTAAAACTAAAATTTGTATATTTGCTTTAACGAATATCGTATAAAATTTTAGAACAAATGAAATTAAGAGGATTTTTTATTGCAGTTGCAGCTTTAGGAGTTGGTTTTTTATTCATCACTTCATGTAAGAAAAACACTGACTGTGTTGCGAATATTGTTTGCAATGATTCTACAGGCGTTGGGATGACCGGTGCTACTGTTTACTTATTTGCAAACGTTAAAACACCTGTTGGAGGAACAGTTACTGCAGATATACGTGCTACAGGAGTTACAGATGGCAGCGGAAGAGTATCTTTCACGTTTAAACTACCTGCCATTTATGATGTTAAAGCAGTAAAGACAGCCGGAACCAAAACTTTACAAGGTATCAGCATCATCAAACTTGAAGAAGGAAAAGGTGTTGAGAAAACTGTTGTTGTCAGATAAAACAAAATCATAAAATTATTCAAGCCTCTTTCCGGAGGCTTTTTTTTTGAGTTAAATAGCAATGGTTTTAATGTTATCTGACGTAATTTCCTTAATTTAACCCTTTCGCATTTAATGAAACAGAAAGCCCTGATTTATAAAATTACATTCTGTAGCATTTTGTCTGCTATAATTT
>CAZRNW010000004.1:18824-24667 GCA_964601535.1 uncultured Flavobacteriaceae bacterium | reverse complement strand
AATTCAAATAAATCCATAAGAAAGAAACATGACAATAATAGTAAAAATAAAAAATATTATTATATTTATTGTTATTTTGTAATAAATAAGTAATTTAGTCAATAAGTTGCCCTATGAAAAGCCGGATTTTATACGCGTTAATCGCAGTGTTTTCAATGATTTTAATTTCCTGTGAGCGGGATATTGGCTTATTGCCAAAAAAAACGGAGCCATTGCCTGCTAACGCTTGCGATTCTATCCGTTACACCAATAGTATGGCGGCAATTTTTAATAACGTATGCTGTAATTGTCATAGCGGACCTTTTGGTTCAGGTGGCGTTGATTTAAGTACTTATCCGAATGTTTTAGCGAGAGTAATTGACGGCCGTATTAAGGACAGGATTACCAACGCAAATAATCCAATGCCTCCATTTGGTTTATTGCCACAGTCGAAAGTGGATTCAATTTTGTGCTGGATTGATAAGGGCGGGCCACAATAATCAGGTTTTTATTCCCATTAATTTTATTACTTTTTCTACGTCTTCGGGTGTGTCAATGCAATGACTGTCGTGCAAAGTTTCGGCGCATTTTATTTTGAAACCGTTTTCGAGCCAACGTAATTGTTCGAGTGATTCTGCTATTTCCAGAGGAGAAGGTTTTAGTTTTGTGATTTTTTCAAGTATATCAGCTCTGTAAGCGTACATACCAACGTGACGGAAATAGTTAAAATGTTTGTGCCATTCTTTTTCGTCAACACCTTTTATGAAAGGAATAACCATGCGGCTGAAATAAAGCGCTTCATTATTTGTGTTGAGTGTAATTTTTACTTCGCCTTTATCAAATAAAACGGAATGGCTGTTACATTTTATCATTAAAGTTGCTAATTCGGTATTACCATCACAAATACCGGCCAGCAGATCAATTTGTGTGGGGTCGATAAAAGGTTCGTCGCCTTGGATATTGATGATGTAATCGTATTTGGTATTTGTTTTGAGATAGGCTTCGTAACTGCGATCGGTACCGCTCGGATGTTCGGCTTTTGTGTGGATAACAGTAGCACCGAAGGATTTAGCATGAGCGGAAATGCGTTCATCGTCAGTAGCAACGATAACATCTGTTAAAAATTTTGATTTTTTAGCCTGCTCATAAACCCTTTGAAGCATTGATTTTCCGAGAATTTCAATGAGGGGTTTGCCTGGAAAACGGGTGGAAGCGTAGCGTGCAGGAATAATTCCTAAAATTTTCATCAGATATAATATTCAATTAAAAACTTAGGATTAAATTTAGGGATTATTTCATTGAGAACACAGGTCCTTATATTTTTTTTGGTTTCTTTTTTAGCAGGAAATGCACAGCAACAGGCCGCGCCATTGGGACAAAACAAGGCCATAAAGCTGATTGCCGAAATGATTGATTCAATAAAAAGCCTAAAAACCATCCGCACCAGTATTAAAGCGCTTGAACGTATTAACAATGCTTATTCTTCGGCTGCATCCGAGATAAAATTGAATGTGAATCCGCGCAAATTGTATTTTATTGGCCGGCAAGGGAAATTGGAGATATTATTTGTGACGGGCGAGTATGGTAATAAAGCAGTCGTGAAGCCTCATGTTTTTCCTTATCTCACATTAAATCTCGATCCGAGAGGCAATTTGATGCGAAAGAACCAGCATTATACCATTCATGAATTGGGTTTCGATTTTATCGGGAGAACAATCGCATTGATTTTAAATAAAGAAAAAGAAAATCTTTCAAAAAGCATGACTTATATTGGAAAACATGAACATAATGGTTTCAATTGTTATATGTTGGTTTATGAGACAAAAACATTTTTGTATAATGAGTATACAGTTCTACGGAAAGAAACAGTAACCAGCATTGCCCTGAAATTAAGCGTGAACGATTATATGCTGCGGAGTAAAAATGATTTATTCAATGATTTCGGTTATTTAAAAGAAGGAAGTAAAATACAGGTGCCCGCCATGTATTGTAAAAAAGCCATTTTTTATCTCGACGAAAAAACAATGTTACCGGTGAGCGTAAGTATATATGATGAAGTTGGTTTATTCGAAAATTACGAATACAGCAATATCATCATCAATAAACCATTCGACGCAAAAGAATTTACAAAAGAATTTAAAGGTTACGGATTCTAAATCTGTACATCAGAAATTTTACCATCAATTATAGTAAAATGTTTTGTTTTTACGCCACGTCTTTGAGTAATGTAAGCTGAATAATTCTCTGAATAATTAACACGTTGCATAACAGCTTCATCATATAAGCCATATGCAGACATCAGCATTTCGCAAGATTCCCTTACTGCAAAATTTCCGCTTTCTGAAAAAGTTATATAATCAGCCAGTTTGTTTTTTACAACGTAGGCATTAAACATGGGATTAGCTTTGCGCGAAATAAAAATTCGTACACCGCATTCCTTCGCCACACTTAAATCCAGAACATCGTCAAACACATAAGCGATTTCAGTTGGCAAAATCCCATATGTTTCACAAAGATGTTTGGTGGCATCTGTTTTATTCGCCACCTTAAAATAATTAGCGTTAAAACATTCGCGGGTACTGAAAGTAAAAGCAGCTTTATTGTTCTCGCCGGAAATAATTGCAGTAACCGGAAGTTGTTTATGTTTCAGAAAAAAAGAGAAGCGGAGCAAATTAGTTCCCATCGAATCCACTTCGTTAAAACGGCTTTGCAATTCGTGATCTTTTTCACCATTGGTAAAAACGCCGTCCCAATCAAAAATGAATGCTTTAATTCTGCTGAGTTTTGAGACTAATAAAGATTCTGAATCTAAAAATTTACCGTCGTTACTTTCAAAAATCTTTAAATCACTCATGCTGAATTACGAATTACGAGTAAAGATTGACGAATGTTTAAATTTGTTTGATATTAAATTAGAACTAACGTTTACTCCTATACTCGTCATTCGTATTTCGTAAATCGTAATTTATTATGCCTGTATGTCCTGAATATCGAGCATCCCAACGGGTTTACCGCCATCGGTGACAACAATGGTATCAACGTTGGTTTTCTTAAATAAAGCGTTTGCTTCGTTTAATAAAACATTTCCATCGATGGTAATAGGTTCGCGGAATTCAAGGTCTGATAATTTTTTATTCAAAACATCGCGGCCTTTTTCCATTATTAATTTGCGGAGTGAGCCATCCGTAAAAACACCTTTAATACTGCCGTCGGCTTTTGTTACTGTAATAGCACCGAAACCAAATTCAGTCATTTTCACTATTGCGTCGGTTAAAGTTGTGTTTTCCGGAACAACAGGATTTGTACCTTTAATAGCTTCTTTTACTTTCACCATCATTAAACGGGTATCCATAATAAACTGATCGGTACCAACGGTTGTGAAATTATTTTCGGTAAGTTGTTTAATTATTTTTAATGGTACGGTAATGGTATGAACACCAATATTAATCGCGTTTCTTACATGTTCAGCATTACGCACCGACGAGAACATTATTTTTGTATCGTAGCCGTATAAATCAACTGCATCAACACATTGCTGCACTAAAGCTAATGCATCATGTCCCTGATCCTGTAAACGTCCAACGAGCGGGCAAACATAAGTTGCGCCGGCTTGCATAGCCATATAAGCTTGTTGTAAAGTATAAACTAAGTGTACGTTAACTAAAAGTCCTTTATCGCGTAATAGTTTACAGGCGCGTACACCTTCTAAAGAAACCGGTATTTTAAAAACCGTTTTGGTTTTATCTAAGCCAAGAGCTAATTGACGCTCGGCTTCAGCCAAAACTTCTTCAGCGGTATTTCCCAGGGCTTCGATTTGAAGCACCGGAACTATTTTACTGAGTTTAACAATGGTGCCGTCGATATCGGTAATCCCTTCTTTTTGCATAAAAGTCGGGGTAGTTGTTAAACCATTTAAAAATCCAAGCTTAAAACCTTCTTCAATTTCTTTTAGGTTGGCCGAGTCGAGGTATAATTCCATAGGGGTAAAATTTGCTAGTTCAAAGAAACAAATTTTTTAGGGATTATAAAAGAAAAGCCCCCGCTTTGGGCGGAGGCTTACTATCAAAGAGTTGCGGATTACTTATTAATAACCAGGCGTTTGGTAACTTTAGCGTTACCTGCTGTTACAGTTATAAAATAAAGACCATTGTTGAAGTTGGTACAATCAACCGCCAGTTTATTTTTACCAATTAAATGTTGTTCGGCGCCAGTATAAACCAAAGCGCCAAGGCTGTTATATACTTGAACTTTTACAAGAGCTTCATCTGTTAAAATAACCGTGATATTTGCGTTGTTAGTTGATGGATTAGGGTAAACATTGCTTACACTTTCAAACATGTTATGGTGTTCATTAACGCTCATCAACTGGTTGTATTTAAAAGTCCAGCTTAATGTATCTGCGCCTGCACCAGTTTTACCAGTAGCTACATTAAATAATTTATAACGCACCTCCGAATAACCTACGGTATATGCTTCATCTAAATAAGTAACCATGTGTTTACCGGGTACCGTAGAACCGCCAGGGCCTAAAACATTAAATTCATCCGCTTCTGTTACAAATGCCGGATAACATGTGCCCAGATCACCAAAGCAAAAAAATGCTTTAGCGCCGGCAGGACCCGATGGATTTAAAACAACATCCTTTCTTTCAACTGAGTAAGTATAGGTGTTAGCTGAAGATATATTCTTAATTCTTACTTTAACCACCTTTTCTGCAGTGTAAGTTGAATTTGATGCGGAAGTAAGGTAAGCAACCGTCATTCCATTTGTAAGCTGTAAAGAATCGGCACCGTTTTTATCTAAGGTCCATGCTTCAATGCTTGGGCTTTGAGCATTTAAAGATCCGATAGTAAGAAAAGAAAAAAGAGTAAATATTTTTTTCATAGCATGAGTTTAGATTAACAAATTTAATAAAAAAATCGGCCCTTTCATCGGGCCGATTTTAAAAATGCATAATAATTTATTTACTGATAGTTAATTTCTTAACCGTTGTGTTTCCGTTTTTGTTGCTAATGATCACATTGTATAAACCACTTGACAAATCTTTTGTATCAAACGAAACAGTACTGCTGCCCGCTTCAGTAGTCATAATTTTTTGATCAATAAGCTGACCCATTATATTAAATAGAAGCACAGAGTAGTCGCCGCCAACAGGTGAAGTAATACGAACCGTAGCTTTGTCTTGAGCTGGGTTCGGATATAAATCAATTACATCGAAATCAATTACTGTTGAGGTTAAATTTGTAGTAGAAACTAAATTTATATTATCCAGCCAAATGTTATTCCCATAATCATTATAAGGCATAAATTTCACCAACACATTCGGCATATTATCGTAAGCGGCAAGATTTACAACTTCCGAGCGCCATTGCGTTGACGAAGGTGTAAAAGCAACGGTTGTAATTGGAGCAGAAGCAAGAACAGTTCCGTATTTAGAGTAAACATTAGTCCAGGTTACACCGCAGTTAGTGGAGACTAAAACATCTAATCCTTCAATGAATCCTACATAAGATTGAGCGTATGCAACATCAAAAGTTAATTTCATGTTTGATAAACCAGTGAAACTTGATGTTGGCAAATATAACTCATCGCGATCTCCTACATTTGGGTTATTCCACGAATCATATTTAACTGCGCCCAATGGGGGTACGGCATAAGCTCCAACGGTTGAAACTCTTGAGAACTGATAATTACCATTATCCTGATTATTCCTATACCAGTTTGTTGGTGGGAAAGTAGCAAGTGAAAATGTTTGAACGATTGGCGCAGGAACAACCGTGGTACTAACAGCAAAAGAGCCATTTTTGGAATTATTTCCCGGGTAATCATCAGTAGTTCCGTTCACGCCTGAAATATTTGTTGAA
>CAZRNW010000004.1:0-18814 GCA_964601535.1 uncultured Flavobacteriaceae bacterium | reverse complement strand
GATACTGAAGGCATTGTAATAGTGGCTGAAGTTCCAGCAGGTATGTTACCTGACCAAGCAAACGAAGCTCCGGTAACTGCATCAAGAACAGGAACTATAGTCATAGTTGTAATTGCATTATTACCTTCATTTTTTACACTTATTGCGGGTGTGTGTGTAGTACTACAGCCAAGAAATGGACTAATCACTCCGTAATTACCGGCATCATTTGGTGCTCGTGTAATTCCGGCTTGCTGAACTCTTCTTGTAGCGTCATCCT
The DNA here is from genome assembly GCA_964601535.1 of uncultured Flavobacteriaceae bacterium. Lineage (GTDB taxonomy): Bacteria > Bacteroidota > Bacteroidia > B-17B0 > Aurantibacillaceae > JAHEYG01. Next base: position 18,555 of record CAZRNW010000004.1, on the reverse strand, counting down.
GAATAAAACCAACACACTCTACCTCAGTCTTATTCACAATATAAGAAGGGGCGGTACAAGCAATAGTGAAAGTTTGGGTTTGACCTGTAGTCCAGGAAGTAGGTAAAGAAGTACCTGATTGTAAGGTAGGGAATGATTTACGGGCAGTATAGTAAAAATCTTTTTCACCATTGGTGCCGGGAGCTGTAGCGAAATTTATTTTCTTTTCAACCATTACCAATCTGAAAACTAGTGGACCCGCGCAGGTATAAGTTTGTGCAGCAGTTATTGTTCCTGTAACAGTAAATATTGTCATTCCGACATTCCATGATCTAGTCATAGATATTGAAAATGGCGAGGGAACAGCGGCTGCATTATTCAAATGCGTTTGAGAAAGGTTTCCCGGATTATTTGAACTGGCACCGAAAGCTGTTTGTCCTTGCCCGTCAATACGTGCATTAGGAGCTGAACTGATTCCGTAACCATACGTATAAGCTCGCCAAGCAATTTCAGTTTGGTTGGTTTGCCATAGCGACCAGGTAGCCGTTGGAGCAGATGGAATATCAACCTGCCACTTAATAGGGATGACTTTCGATAGGTTAGCAAATAACAAAGTGTTTAACCCGGGATTTGTGGATGCGCAAGGGCCACAATTTTCACCGGTAAATTCCTCGTATAAAGACATACGGGTTGTTTGGGCATTCCCAATCGTGAAAAGAGAAGCCAATCCTAAAATGAGTAATTGTTTTTTCATGTTGTAAAAATTATTAATGATTAAGTCTCTAGTACTAAAAACCTTGAATCGGGGGGCATAGTAAATTTAGTAAATGAAAACCCCAAAGTCAATATTTTAACACAATACTATCGCACAAGTGAGGTAAAAACAAACCTTGATGTTTTATAGGATTGGATTCCTATTATTCTAAAATCTTTAGTTTTAACAATTAATGTCTACTTTTGCATAAGTAAAAAATGATTGAAGGGAAGATTTTAGAGAGAATCTTAGAACAAAAGGAATACAATTTTAAGCCGCAAAAAAACATTAGTTTTTCAGGTTTGAAGGGCTCTTCTATTGCCTTTATTCTGGCAGAATCGTTTAAAAAGACTTCCCAATCCGCCCTCATCATCGTTCCTGATAAAGAAAAAGCTGCTTACTTGTTTAATGATTTACAAACCCTTTTACCCGGAAAAAACCTGCTTTTTTATCCCGAATCACACCGCTTGCCTTATCACCCTGAAAAAACCTCCAACTCCAATATTCAGGAAAGGGCTGAGGTATTAAGTGTTTTGAGTAATGAGAATTTCAAGGGCTTAATGGTTTCGTACCCCCTTGCATTATGTGAGAAAATCACCACCAAAAAACAACTGAGCAAAAACACCCTTCAAATTAAACGGAATGAGAAACTAAGCGTCGACTTTATTTCAGACTTTCTAAACACCTATAAATTCCAACACGTTGATTTTGTTTTTGAGCCGGGACAATATTCTATTCGCGGCGGTATCATTGATATTTATTCTTATGCCAACGAGTTTCCTTTCCGTTTAGAGTTGTTTGGTGATGAAGTGGAAAGTATTAAAACATTCGACCCTTCAACTCAACTCTCGAATACCAAACACGAATTTGTAACCATTATTCCAAACATTAATTCAGAACAATTAACTGAGGCAAGGGATTCTGTATTTGCTTTTTTAAAGGAAGATGCAACAATTTACATTGATGATATTAAGTTTGCAGCCGATTCGATCAATGAATTTTATAAAAAAGCAGAAGATACTTACGCTAATCTTTCTGCCGAAGTAAAGCAATTGTCACCATCTGAATTGTACATTACAGTAAGCGATTTTGAAAAAGCAATTCAGAATTTCTCAATTGTGCAGTTCGGAAATAATACAACAATAACTGATAACACAATTCAGTTTAACCAAAGTCCGCAACCTTCTTTCAATAAAAACTTTGAAATGCTGATTGGCAATCTCAAAGAAAACAAAACAAAAGGCTATAAAAATTATTTTTTCACCGATAACCCCAAACAGGCCGACCGTCTCTTCACCATATTCGATGATTTGCTCGCCAAAGAACACCGCACGCATGAATCTTTAATCGAATACTTGCCTCTCAATATACATGAAGGATTTATTGACCACGATGTAAAAGTGGCTTGTTACACCGACCATCAGATTTTTGAACGTTATCACCGTTTTCGCCTAAAAGAAACAAAACAAAAAACAGCCCAATCTATTACGCTAAAAGAAATTTTAAGTTTGAGTCCGGGCGATTATGTAACACACATCGATCATGGTATAGGGCGTTTCGGCGGCTTGCATAAACTAAATGTAAATAATAAAACGCAGGAGGTTGTCCGTTTGGTTTATAAGGATAACGACATATTATATGTAAGCATTCACAGTTTACACCGCATCAGTAAATATTCAGGTAAAGAAGGAAATGTGCCGCGTATTGATAAATTGGGAAGCACAACCTGGGCAACTTTAAAACAAAAAACAAAACGCAATGTAAAAGAACTGGCTTATGATTTAATTAAGTTATATGCAAAACGGAAAGCGCAACCGGGACATGCTTATCCGAAGGATAATTATTTGCAGCACGAATTAGAAGCCTCTTTTATTTATGAAGATACACCCGATCAAATTAAAGTAACTGCCGATGTAAAAAAAGACATGCAAAAACCGCATCCGATGGACAGATTAGTTTGTGGTGATGTTGGATTCGGGAAAACAGAAATTGCAGTGCGTGCAGCTTTTAAGGCCGTTTGTGACAGTAAGCAAGTGGCTATAATGGTACCAACAACAATTTTAGCGTACCAGCATTTTAAAACATTTCAGGAGCGATTAAAAGATTTGCCTTGCACTATTGATTACATCAACCGTTTCCGGAGCGCAAAAGATCAAAAGGAAATAATTGAAAAATTAGCAAGCGGAAAAATTGATATCATTATTGGCACACATCGTTTAGTAAGCAAAGAAGTTAAGTTTAAGGATTTGGGTTTAATGATTATTGATGAAGAGCAAAAATTCGGCGTTGGTATAAAAGACAAGTTAAAATTAATCAGAACCACAATTGATACACTTACATTAACTGCAACGCCGATTCCGCGCACTTTACAATTCAGTTTAATGGGGGCAAGGGATTTGTCTATTATTTCAACGCCGCCGCCGAACCGTTATCCGGTTCAAACCGAATTAAGTATTTACAGCGAAGAATTAATCCGCGATGCTATTTCTTACGAGATAAAACGCGGGGGACAAATTTTCTTCGTTCATAATAAAGTGCAGAATATCGGAGAGATTGCCGGAATGATTCAACGCCTGGTACCGGATGCAAGAGTTGCCATTGGTCACGGACAAATGGACGGCGATAAATTGGAAGAAGTGATGTTGCGATTTATGGAAGGAAGTTACGATGTGTTGGTAGCAACTACCATTATTGAGTCGGGTTTAGATATCAGTAACGCAAATACAATAATAATTAACGACGCACAAAATTTTGGCTTGAGTGATTTGCATCAGATGCGCGGACGAGTAGGGCGCAGTAATAAAAAAGCATTTTGCTATTTGCTGGCTCCTCCGCAGGTGAGTTTAACTAACGAAGCGCGCAAACGATTAAAAGCTATTGTTGATTTCAGCGATTTGGGAAGCGGTTTTCAGATTGCAATGCGCGATTTGGACATACGCGGCGCCGGAAATTTGCTGGGCGGAGAACAAAGCGGTTTTATCAACGATATGGGTTTTGATACCTATATGAAAATTTTGAATGAAGCAGTTGGCGAATTAAAAGAAGAAAATTGGTATAAGGATACGGTTGGTGAAGATAACACAGAGGATAGCAGTAAGTCGGTTTTCTCGAGACAATTTGTTAAAGAAACTGTAATTGATACCGATTTACAATTATTGATTCCCGATTATTATGTGGAAAATTTAACGGAGCGCTTAATTTTATACAGAGAGTTGGATAACATCACCAAAGAAGAAGAGCTAAAATTATTTGAAGATAATTTACACGATAGATTTGGCCCGGTACCAACTGAAGCTATTGAATTAATAAATGTAGTTCGTTTCCGCTGGAAGGCGATGAGTTTAGGTTTTGAGAAAATTACTTTGAAAGGCTCAAAAATGCTGGCCTATTTTGTAGCGCAAAAAGATTCGGATTATTTTGCAACACCAATTTTTCATGGTGTTATGACCTACGTTCAAAAATACAAGCATTTAAGCCGGTTGAAAGAACAGAATGAGAAATTAATGTTAAGTATTGAAGATGTGGATAGTGTGAATAAAGCCGCTGATGTACTAAATAAAATGGAGAGTTTAATCGCCACATAGGGGACCTTCGGTAAAAAAAAGTAAATTTATACTCTGATGCAAAACCGCAGCCGTTCGAAATTGGTAATCAGTATCCTGTTTGGTTACATTATTCTGCAATTTTTGTGGTGGGAGGTTTTATTAGTGCGACAAACCGAGCAAATTAGCGGCGAACAGCAAAAATTAATGGAGATAACATCAACTGATGCTGCAAGCCTTGGAAAGCAGATTTCCGAACTTCAGATAAAAAAGCAAAACCGCATTTATATGATTGTTGGTGAAGGAACCGTGTTTCTTTTGTTATTGCTTTACGCTTTTTACAGAATACGGAAAGCCTCCAATAAGGAATTAGAATTAGTAAGTCAGCAAAAAAATTTCCTGCTAAGCGTAACACACGAATTAAAAACACCAATCGCCGCAACGAAATTGCAGTTACAAACTTTATTGAAGCATAAACAATTGGATGCAACTCAACAAGAGCAATTGTTAACCAACGCTATAAACGAAACCAATCGCTTGAATCGTTTAATTGAAGATGTGTTATTGGCGAATTCGGCAGAGAAGAATTTAGCTTTGAATAAAGAAAGTGTTAATGTTAGTGAATTGACAGAGCAAATTATACTAAATTATTTTTCTGATAAAAAGATAAAAGGCGTTTTGAAAACCGAAATCCAAAACGGACTATCAGCCACAGTAGATAAATTATTATTTCCTTCTATAATTATTAATCTTGTGGAAAATGCTTTTAAATATTCACCTGAAAATGCGCAGGTAATTATTTCTTTAAGCAATCATAACGGCAAACTAAACTTGAGTGTAAGCGATAATGGTTTTGGGATTTCTGAAAATGAGAAATCAAAAATATTCGAGAAATTTTACAGAGTGGGCAACGAAGAAACACGCAATACCAAAGGTACGGGGCTCGGACTGTACATAGTAGAAAAAATTGTTTTAGCGCACGGCGGTAAAATTGAAGTAGCAGATAACAAACCAAATGGCAGTATTTTTAAAATCAGCATTTAAATTTCGGGTTTCGTGTTTCGGGTTCCTTGTTTCCGGGTTTCTGGTTTCTGGTTTCTTGTTTTTGGTTTCCTGCGGAAACGAAAGTAAAAATAATGAGAAAACTGTTTCTTTAGTTTTAAATAAAGTTCCGCTTAAATACGCAAAACGCTTTTCTGTTTTTGAGGGAGAAAATCAAAAGATAATTTATTTATTTGGGAACCGCGAAAGTAATGATACAACTGCGGCTTTTGTTTTGTACAGTGATTCCTCAATTAAAATCGAGCCCGGAAACAACTTATTCCCCGTAAAAGTGCCTATAAAAAACATTGCCTGCATGAGTTCAGTTTATGCGGCTATGCTCACAAAATTAAAATTGCAGGAAAAAATTATAGCGGTGGATAATGGGGATTATTACAATAACCAATTTATTATCGATGGCATTACTGCACAAAAAATAAAAGAGATTGGCAAAGGTCCGCAAATTAGTGTAGAGCAAACTTTAGTTTTAAAACCTGAACTGCTTTTAATGTTTGGGATGGGTAATCCGAAAAAAGATGCCGATGAAAAAATAATTAATTCAGGAATTCCGGTTGCAATTACGTTGGACCATTTAGAAGAACATCCTCTGGCGAGGGCGGAGTGGATTAAATTTATTGCTGCGTTTTTCGGAAAAGAAAAAGTGGCCGATTCTTTATTTAATATTACTGAACAAAATTATCTGGACTTAAAAAAATTAGCGGACACAGTAAAGTACAAACCAAGTGTTTTAACCGAAATAAAATATGCTGATGCATGGCACGTTCCCGGCGGCAATAGTTTTATGGCGCATTTCTTAAAAGATGCCGGAGCGAATTACATCTGGAGAAGTGAAAATAAATCCGGCAGCATCGCCCTTAATTTTGAAGAAGTGTATATTAAGGCGAAAGATGCCGATTTCTGGTTAAACTTTTTCATCAACATAAATTCTAAGAAAGATTTATTAGCGTATGATGAACGTTATAATTTGTTTAAACCTTTTAAAACAGGGAATTTGTTTAATAATACCAAACGAAGTAATGCGAAAGGCTACAGTGATTATTATGAAGGAGGCTTAAGCAATCCGGATGAACTCTTAAAAGATTTTATTAAAATATTTCATCCTGATTTATTGCCTGAACATCAATTAAAGTATTATAAAAAGATTGAGTAAATTTAACCGTGCGCAGTAAATTTATATTACATGTTCTTATTCTTCTGCTTATTACAGGCGCACTGTTATTTATAAACCTTTTTTTTGGAAGCATATCAATTTCTTTTTCTGATTTGAAAGAAGGAGTTGCGGCTGATATTTTTTATAACATCCGGATTCCAAAAACAATCACAGCCATTTTAGCGGGAGGAAGTTTGGCTATCTCAGGTTTATTAATGCAGACTTTATTCCGTAACCCTTTGGCCGGTCCTTATGTTTTAGGCGTGAGCAGCGGCGCGGGATTGTTTGTTGCAATCGCTATGATTTTATTTGGCGGTGTAAGTAATTATTTTGTTGGGAAATCATTGATTAGTATTTCGGCAGTTACTGGAGCTTTGTTAGTGATGAGCCTTGTTTTATTTATTTCCAAAAGAAGCAGAAGTAACACAACTGTTCTGTTGGTTGGAATAATGATATCACAAATCTTGGGCGCCTTTCAGGGATTAATCGAATACATATCGAATCCGGCCGCTTTAAAAAGTTTTGTGGTGTGGGGAATGGGCTCTGTGAGTAATACTTCAAATAAAGATATTTTTATTCTGCTGCCTGTTTGTTTGTTGTTTTGTGTTATGACTTTATTTCTGGCAAAACCTTTAAACGCAATTTTACTAAATGAAACTTATGCACAGAATTTAGGAATTAACGTGAATCGCTTGCGTTTGACGATCATTTTCATTACTGCGGTTTTAACAGGGTTAATAACAGCTTTCTGCGGTCCAATTGCGTTTGTTGGTTTATCGGTTCCTATTGCTTGCCGCTTGTTATTTAAAACTTCTCATCAGTTGCATCAGTTAACCTATTGTTTTTTGTTCGGTGCGATAACATTATTGTTTTGTGATACCATTTGTCAGTTGGTAAGTAACAGTTATGCTTTACCGATTAATACCATTACCACCATTATAGGTTCGCCGGTTGTTATTTATTTAATTTTTAAATCCAAAACCATTTCGTAATGCTGCAGGTAAAAGATTTAAATATTGGTTATGATAAGAAGGAGATTCTTTCCGGGCTGAATTTTACCATCGGTAAAGGTGAGTTAATTGGTTTGGTGGGAAGTAACGGTATTGGAAAATCTACATTACTAAAAACGATAATCGGAAGTTTAAAGCCTTTAGCTGGAGAAATAAATTTAGATGGAAAAATTCTTCAATCCATTTCGCAACAGGAGTTATCCAAATTAATTTCCATTGTATTAACCGATAAACTCGGCGGTTTTAATTTAACGGTGTTTGATATTGTGGCAGCAGGAAGGATTCCTTATTTAAATGCATTCGGACAATTAAATGACCGTGATGTTGAAATTGTGAACCAAAGTCTGGAAACAATCGGCATTAAAAATCTTTTGCAAAATTATTTTGATGAGTTGAGTGACGGACAAAAACAAAAAGTTTTAATTGCAAAATCCTTAGCCCAGCAAACGCCGGTTATTTTAATGGACGAGCCAACAGCCTTCTTAGATTTTGAATCCCGTCTGCAATTATTTTCTTTACTGAAACAATTGGTAAAGGAACAGCAAAAAACGGTCATTGTTTCATCTCACGATTTAGATGTGCTTTTCAGAAACGTAGATAAGGTGCTTTATTTGAAGGGGAATAAGGAGTACTACTTTGAAGTTCCTGAAAACATCAAAAACTTTTTTCGTTAAACGTGTTTGACTTATTAACTAAGCACTTTGCATAAACTTAATTTCAAATTGCTTTCAGGAGGTAAAAAATATGTATTTTTGCGCCCGAACTATGGCACTACTCGTAAAAACATCCCAGCTCCCCAATGCCGGCTTAGGCTTATTTACCGATAAACCAATAAAAGCAGGAACCAGAATTATCGAATACAAAGGCGAAATCATTGATTGGAAAGAATATGATAAACGCGTCGCCAGTTGCGAAGATGGTTATCTATTTTACATCAACCGTAAAAAATGTATTGATGCATATCCAACGCCTCAATATAAAGCACGCTATGCTAACGATGCTGAAGGATTGAACCGCACAAAGGGTTTAAAAAATAATTCTTACTACGATGTTTTTGAAGACAAATGTTTTATTGTAGCCGAACGCGATATTGATGCAGGCGAAGAAATTTTTGTGGATTACTCAGAAGAGTATTGGGATTGTATCCGATACAATATCAAGCATGGTTATGTAAAACCAATGCCCGGCCTGAAGTGTGTCTAAGCCTCAATAGGCTTTGATTTCACTTTTTTCATTTCCATTCTCATCACCGGTACTATAATTAGCGCCGGCAAAAACCACAATAGTGTTGGAGGAAGCGGAATATGGTCGGTTTGGTTCACTAAAAAAGCAGTGAAAGCCCCAATGTAACTGCCCATCATATGACCAATATGTTTTTTGAGCCAGTACAATGTTTCCTTTGGTTTTTGCGTAAAGAGTTTGATGTTGCTGCGTACGCTTAACAAACCAAACAAACCAAAAATTAAGGGAACCAGCCCGCCCATATTTCCTTTCTTCACAAGAACCAAAATTCCCAAAGCAACCATTCCTAAAAAAGTTAATCCCGCTAAAATTTCAATGAACCAATCTGTTTTTAAGGGTTTTTGTCCGTCGTGTAAATTTTTTAAACGCAGCGAACGGTAAGCGATGATGGTGCTGTAATAACTGAAAATCCCAATGAGAAATAAAAACAATAAACTCTTTGCAACAGAAACAATCATGGCTGTAATAAAAACAACCGTCATGCACCAAAAATAAATTTTACCTATGGGTTTGTGCTTTGGTGTATTTTTGCGTAAAGCAAAAGCGATAGCGCCAAAAAGTAAAGCGCCTGAACCCGCTGCGACATGAATAATAACAAGTATTTTTAAAAACTGTTCCATAAAACTAATTCACCGTATAAATCGAAATCACTGGCATCATTAATTTTAACTTTTGCAAAATCGCCAATACGAACATAAGTATCTTTTGTAGCTTTTACAAGAACTTCGTTATCTACATCCGGACTGTCAAACTCAGTACGCCCCACAAAAAATTCATTTTCTTTTCTGTCGAACAATACGTTATAAGTTTTTCCGATTTTTTGACGATTTAAATTAAAAGAAATTTCCTGTTGAGCAGCCATCACAGCATCGGCGCGTTGTTTTTTTATTTTTTCACTTACATCATCTTTTAGTGTGAAGGCACCTGTGTTTTCTTCATGGGAATAAGTAAAAATACCAAGGCGGTCGAATTTTGTATCTTCTACCCAACGCAGCATTTCTTCATGGTGTTTTTGTGTTTCACCGGGATAACCTGCAATTAATGTAGTACGGATAGCTATGCCGGGAACTTTATCTCTTATTTGATTGACTAAATCAATTGTTTTTTGTTTGGTGGTTCCGCGCTTCATGCTTTTCAGCATATCATCACTGATGTGCTGCAGAGGCATATCCAGATAATTACAAACGTTCGTTTTTTTATTCATTACATCTAATACTTCCATCGGAAATCCGCTTGGAAAAGCATAATGTAAACGAATCCATTCTATTCCTTCAACATCACTTAAACGGTCAATCAAATCAGCCAATTCTCTCTTCTTATAAATATCCAAACCGTAATAAGTTAAATCCTGCGCAATCAGCAAAAGCTCTTTTGTTCCTTTAGCTGCTAAATTTTTAGCACGCTGTACCAATTCTTCTTTCGCCACTGAAATATGTCCGCCACGCATTAAAGGAATCGCACAAAAACTGCAGGGACGATCGCATCCCTCGCTGATTTTAAAATAAGCGTAATGAAAAGGAGTTGTGAGTAAACGTTCGCCGACTAATTCGTGTTTGTAATCTGCTTTAAGTGTTTTAAGAATTTTAGGGAGCTCTCGTGTTCCGAAATAAGCATCTACATCAGGAATTTCTTTTTCTAAATCTGTTTTATAGCGTTCGCTCAAGCAACCCGTAACATATAATTTTTCTATTCCGCCTTTTTTCTTCACATCGGCGTAACGTAAAATGGTATCAATACTTTCCTGTTTCGCATTCTCAACAAAACCGCAGGTATTTATGATGACGATGTTATGATCATCGTTATCGCTTTCATGCTCAACATTAAAGTTATTGGCTTTTAATTGTCCCATTAAAACTTCGCTGTCAACAATGTTTTTGCTGCAGCCGAGGGTGACAACATTAACTCTATTTTTTTTGGTAGTACGGGCTTTCATCTGAGCTGACAAAGATAAGATATTTTATCCCTTATTTACTGTAAAAATCGTGGCTAATTGTTTGGTACAATTCGATTAAAAAACATAATTTAGGGAGGTCATTGTTTGAGTATAAAATGAAAACTTTTATCAGGGATTATTTCAGATTTGTTGTTCCGCTGGGGATTCTTTTCCTTTTGGTTTTTGTAGGGACAATAGGTTATATAATCATTGACGATTATACCTTTTTCGATGCTTTTTACATGACCATTATTACGATAGCCACCGTGGGTTATGGTGAGGTTGAACCTTTATCGACGGGAGGAAAAATGTTCACGGTATTTTTAATCATCACAAGTTTTGGTACATTTGCTTATGCGGTTTCCGCTATTACCAGATTTGTGGTGGATGGTGAGTTTAACCAGTTTTATAAAAACAAAAAATTGAGCGCAGCAATTGATAAATTAACCGATCATGTGATTATTTGCGGTTATGGCCGTAATGGCAGGCAGGCAGCACATGTTTTAAAAAAACACGACCGCCGCTTTGTAGTGGTTGAAAGTAACGCAAGTGTTACGGAAGCAATTAATCATAAATTCAGTGAGCTGGTTTTAACCGGCGATTCTACCAAGGACGAAACATTAATTAAGGCTGGTATTTTAAGAGCAAAGGCATTGATTACAACTTTACCTGTAGATGCGGATAATTTGTTTATCGTATTAACTGCAAAACACCTCAATCCAAACCTAACTATTATTTCACGGGCAAGCGATGATAATTCGGATACTAAATTAAAAATTGCAGGCGCCACGAATGTGATAATGCCCGATAGAGTAGGAGGGGCGCACATGGCTTCTTTGGTGATGAAACCGGATGTAATGGAATTTATTGATTTTATTACGGCTGAAGGTGGAGATAACATCAATCTCGAAGAAATTAATTTTGATACGCTTTCAGAAAGTTTAAAACATAAAACTTTAAAAGACCTTGAAATAAGAAACAAATCCGGCGCAAATATTATTGGTTTTAAAACAGGAATGGGAGAATACATAGTGAATCCGAGTGCCGACACGAAAATAATTCCGCAATCGAAAATATTTGTTTTAGGAACTCCCGATCAAATAAGAAAACTAAAAGAAATTCTTGCCGCTTAAAATGAAAATTTTAGTTACAGGTTCCAATGGTTTATTAGGACAAAAACTGGTTTACAAATTAAAAGTAAAGCCGGGTGTGAATTTGATTGCGACTGCCAGAGGGGAAAACCGTTTGATTGACAAGCAAGGCTACATTTATGAATCACTAGATATTACCAATTTAGAAAATGTAAAATCTGTTTTTGAGAAACATAAACCGGATGTGGTGATTAACACCGCCGCAATGACCAATGTTGATGCCTGCGAAACACAGAGGGAAGAGGCCTGGTTAATGAACGCAACTGCAGTTGAACATCAGGTAAAAGTTTTAGAAAGTTTTAAAAGTAATTCTTATAACCCTCACTTCATTCATTTAAGTACCGATTTTATTTTTGATGGTACACATGGTCCGCTTACCGAAGAAGAAAAACCAAATCCCTTAAGTTATTACGCTGAAACTAAACTTGAAGCGGAGAACATTGTGATGCGGAGTAAATTAAAATGGTCGATTGCCCGTACAGTTTTGGTTTACGGAATTGTAGACAACATGAGCCGTAGTAATATTGTATTATGGGTGAAGCAAAATTTAGAACAAGGAAAAAACATTAATGTGGTGGATGATCAGTTCCGTACACCAACTTTAGCGGAAGATTTAGCTGATGGTTGTATTTTAATTGCTGAAAAAGGCGCTGAAGGTATTTTCAATATTTCAGGAAAAGATTTTTACAGTATTATTGATTTGGCTTATGTGGTTGCTGATTATTATAAGTTAGATAAATCTCTCATCAAACCATCAAAGTCTGAAGACATCAAACAACCTGCCGTTCGTCCGCCTAAAACAGGATTCATTATTGATAAAGCAAGGAAAATTCTCGGTTACAATCCTCACAGTTTTACTGAAGGAATTAAATTGATGGAGGAACAAATCCTTAAGATGAAAAAATAAGACTCTAATCATTCCAGAAATCTCTTTTTTAATACAGGTGTCATCATTTCGCAATAATCAGCCATACCAAACCAGGTGATACGGTTTTTGGAGATAAAATTATAAACCCAATTACGGATAAAAGGCGGCACAATTAAAAACCCTTGCATGAGAGGCCATAAACCTTTTAAATAGTTTGTCGTTCGCAAGGCGGCGCCGGATTTAAAATAAAATTTTCCATTCTGCAAAAGCACCATGGTATCTAAACCTTCGTTTATATTATTTTCTTTAAAAATATTTTTTGCAAATCCGGATTGAAGCGGAGAGAAAAATAATTCCTGATTTTTTTCCTTACGCAATACAAGCTTTACACTGCGGTTACAGAGCCCGCAATTACCATCAAAAAAAAGGATGGTTCTACCACTTATATCATTAAACTGACCGATTGTTAAATTGTAAGCTATAAAGTTACTAAAGCTACCCGCAATTTCTTAATTTTAAGGTAATTCCATAGGGGTTTTTAGATGCCGTTTTAAATGAGTATCTTTATTAGTTAAACATTTGGATTGAAGCGAGTTACCAAATACCTTTTTCTTCTGTTAAGTTTGATTTTCTGCTTACATATAAAAGCCACACACATTGTTGGGGGAGAAATCTATTATGATAAACTAAGCAATAATCAATATAAAATAACACTAAAGTTATACCGCGATTGTGGCCCTAATACCGCACAATTAGAAATGCGTGCTTTATTGTCGATTTTCGATAACAATAATAATTTAGTCGATTCGCTTAGAATGCGGCAGAAATCATATACACAAGTAGTTCCTTCCATTAATAACCCTTGTATACAACCGCCAACGAATGTTTGTGTAGCAGAAGGAATTTATGATACGATTATCACTTTGCCTCCAAAATTTGGTGGTTATTATATTGTTTATCAGAGATGCTGCAGAAACAGTTCAATTTTGAATATCCCTAACCCTTTAGGTACCGGTACTACCTATTATGAACATATTCCAGGCCCTGAAGTCGTGGCGTCAAATTCGAGTCCGCGTTTTAATATCTTTCCGCCAATCTATTTGTGTAATAGCGTTGAAATAAAATTCGATCATTCAGCAACAGATCCTGATGGTGATATTTTAGTCTATTCACTTTGTTCAACTTACGACGGATGTTCGCCTCCACCGGGCAATGGTCTTTGTCCGCCGACACCTCCGCCTTATACTAGTCTGCAGTTTTTAAGTCCGTATTCGAGTTCTTATCCTATATCATCTAATCCATCTGTTAGCATTAATCCTTCAACGGGATATTTAACAGGAACGCCTGATATCGATGGCCAATGGGTGGTTGGTGTTTGTGTTCAGGAATTCAGAGGCTCTCAATTAATAGGTGTGCATTATCGTGAATTTCAATTTAACGTAGTAACCTGTAACATTACTGTTCTTGCTCAGTTTATTGATCAGTCAACTCCAATTGTGATTGGCGGAAATCTCTTACAAAATCAGTTTTGTAATGGCTTTACTATACACTTCACTAATAACAGTATTAATGGCACTGCCTTTAACTGGAATTTTGGAGATCCTACTACATTAGGTGACACTTCACATGCAATCAGCCCTAATTACACTTATCCCGACACCGGAGCTTATGTTGTTTCGTTAATAGCAGATCCGGGTAAGCCGTGTACGGATACAGTTCAGAAAACATTTTATATTTATCCTGAATTAAAACCAACGTTCACTGCACCTCCTCCGCAATGTATTACGGGCAACGCTTTTAGTTTTACTGTTGGTGGAATGTATGCGCCAACATACACTAATTTTAACTGGAATTTTGGCACTTCGGCATCTCCTGTCACATCAACTTCACCAAATCCTTCCGGTATTGTTTATGGTTCAGCGGGCAGTTTTCCCGTCTCGGTCATTGTCACACAAAAAATGTGTACGAAAACCCTGAAGGATACGGTTGAAGTTTATCCTTTACCGGTAGCGGATTTTAATGCAGATTCGGTCACGCTTTGTGATCCTGCTACGGTTACATTTGCTAACAATAGTACGTCAGGCGGAACACCGGTTTATTTTTGGCAATTTAGCAATGGCGGAACTTCCAATGCGCAAAATCCAACGCATGTTTTTACCCCACCCGGAGTTTACAATGTAACCTTATCGGTTATTTCAACTGTTGGATGTGTTGACACTAGCGTTTTTGTTGTACCCGGTATGGTAACCGTTACACCGCGGCCAATTGCAAATTTTTCATTAACGCCAAGCGAAACAACAATTTTTGACTCTGAAATTACTTTTTATGATTTGAGCTCAGGTGGCTCCGGCTGGACTTATGATTTTGGGGATGGTCAGCAAGGTACGGTTATGAATACGACCCATAATTACGAGCATACCGGAAATTACACTGTAATACAAACTGTCATAAATTCATTTGGTTGTCAGGATACCGCAGTGCGTAATGTTAACATCATTCCTGAATTCAGATTCTGGGTACCTAATAGTTTTACGCCCGGAAATAACGATGGAAAAAACGATATTTTTCTTCCTATAGTTTTTGGCGTTGAAAAATATCTTTTTGAAATTTATGACCGCTGGGGCGAATTAATTTTCGTTACAAAAGATACAAACACGGGATGGAATGGCACCAGAGGTGGTACACTTTGCAAACAAGACACTTATGTTTGGATGATAACTTTATTTAACGAAGTTACGCACCGTGAAGAAGTTCATTACGGACACATTAATTTACTGAAGTAACCGGAATTTCTTTCGGTCTGCAATACGATAACAATACGATTAAGAGCAAAGCGCCATAAGTGAGTATTTTAAAATGCTCGTAGTATTCGTTATAATTCCCAAAAATTAATTTCAAATTACAGAGTAGGTAAATTAAAATACCTGTTGAGGCCATTAAATAATATTTGCCTTTTGAAAGTGATTTTCTGTTTTGAATAAAATAGTAAAGACAAAAAATAAAAGCCGGACAAATAAATAAAAACCCGTAATGCTGCTGATGCGGGAAGATGAGGGGAATTAATAGGAGCACATAGCTTAATTCCCAGAAGCGGTGTTTTAATCCCGGTGCTTGTTTAAATGGGATGCTGCGTAAAAAATAAAAGGTGAATAAAATTAGCGCACATCTTGTAATATTTAAAACTAATTTCAATTGTTCGAGCGAAATATTTGCAATATTACGTTTAATGAGAAGCGCATGCGAATCTCCGGGGTTCTCAACAAACAAAACAGAAAATAAAGTGGAGAGTCCGTGAAAGCTCCGTTCTTCAGCATCCAAAATATGATTTGAATTTAGAGGATTAATCAGATGCGCCCAGGTTGAAAGCAGAAGCTGATTTTGTTCCCACCCAATAAGCAGAGCCGGCAAGTATAACATGCCAATATAAATAGCAATGATATAAACTCCCGCTTTAAAAAACCCGCGGTAAAATAAGTACGGCACCAAAACAAGCGGAAGCAATTTAATATTTATGCCGAAAGCAATAAGTAATGCACCCCAAAATGGTTTTGGTTTGTTTGAAAAAACTAATTGTATTCCCTGTAAACTCAGGTAAAGAATAAGAATGGTGATTTGTAAGTAATGCAGGTTTTCATGAATGAAGCGCAGCGAAAATAAAAAACCGCCTATGCGCAAGGCCATCAATTCGTTTTTTGTAAAATCGTGAAGTGGCAATAAATTTTTAATAAGGGTGAAAATCCTGAATACAAAAAATAGATTTGCACATAGCCAAAGCACATTACATAGTTGTGGTGGAAGATAAGTGAAGGGCTTTAACAATAAAGCAAAAAACAATGAATAAAAATAATGGTAGCCCTCAAAATAAGTTTTCTGAAAAATATTTACATCATTAAATAAATCACCGGAAGCAGAAAGGTAAATCATTAAATCGCCGCGCTCGAACGATTGAAAATAAACGTAAATGGCTAAGGCGACAACACCAAAACCAATCAACAAATATTTTTTCAGTGACTCACTCATAAAGAAAAAACCCCCGCCCTTCGTGGTACTCAGGAGGCGGGGGTTATTAAAAATTTAAATTACTATTTTAAAAAACTTAAAAGCTTCTCAACACTGGCTTTCGCGTCACCATAAAGCATTTCAGAGTTCGGTTTGTAGAACAAAGGATTGTCTTCACCTGAATAACCGGCAGACATAGAACGTTTCATGATAATTACTTTCTCTGCTTTCCAAGCTTCAATTACCGGCATACCGTAAATAGAACTTGCCGGATCATCTTGTGCGCTCGGATTGACAACGTCATTCGCGCCAATCACCATTACTACATCAGTTTCCGGCATGTCTTCGTTAATCTCATCCATTTCTAAAACGATATCATAAGGAACATTCGCTTCAGCCAATAATACATTCATGTGGCCCGGTAAACGCCCTGCAACAGGGTGAATGGCGAAACGAACATTTTTACCTGACTTACGTAAAGTCTGAACTAAATCGTAAATCGGATATTGCGCTTTTGCTACTGCCATCCCATAGCCTGGAACAATAACAACTGATTTAGCTTCTTTTAATAAAGTAGCAACTTCTTCGTGATTCAATGCTGTTACTTCACCTTCCATAGCTTTTTTCTCACCTTTTGGTCCCAGACTAGAGCTTGCAAATATTACAGAGAAGAAAGAGCGGTTCATGGCGTGACACATATGCATAGAGAGTATAGCACCCGAACTTCCTACCAAAGCTCCTGTAACAATTAATAAGTCGTTACCCAACATAAAACCTGCTGCTGCTGCTGCCCAACCGGAATATGAGTTTAACATGGAAACAACCACCGGCATATCTCCGCCGCCAATTGCCATAACTAAAACAACACCAATGAAAGAAGCAATAGCCATCATGATATCGAGATAAAGCATACCTTCAGTTCCTTCAGCCTTACAAAATAAAACCCCACAAGCTACACAGGCTAAAAGCAATATTAAATTCATCATCTGAAGTCCTGCAAAACTCCAGGGCTTAGAAGGAACCTTTCCATCTAATTTCCCCCAGGCAATAATTGAACCTGTGAAGGTGATGGCTCCAATAAAAATTCCTACAAAAACTTCAACTAAGTGGATTGTATGTTCTGCCCCGGTTAAAACTTGTGTAGCCGGATCTAAATAAGAACCAATACCAACTAACACTGCAGCTAATCCCACAAAACTGTGAAGTATCGCAACTAATTGCGGCATGGCTGTCATCTCCACTTTACGGGCCACCATAATTCCAATTACGGAAGCAATTGCAATGGCACCAATAATATAAACATGGCCTTCTACACCTTGTCCCATAACCGTTGCAATGATGGCTATTATCATTCCGACAATTCCATAGAGAACGCCGCGTTTTGCAGATTCCTGAGAAGATAATCCACTCAAACTTAAAATAAACAGAATACTTGCAAATAAGTAGGCGGCTGTTTGTATTTCTTTAGCTATAAACATAATTTCTATTTTTCTTTTACTTTAAAACTGTGGACCCTGAGCTTGTCGAAGGGTTATTTTTTAAACATTTTCAACATACGGTGAGTTACAACAAACCCGCCGACAATATTAATACTTGCAACTAAAATTGCTATTGAAGCAAGAATTGTCATGATATTTCCCATATCATTTTTAGTCTGCAATAAACCTCCTGTAACAATGATGCCGCTGATGGCATTTGTAACTGCCATAAGAGGGGTATGCAATGCGTGAGATACATTGCTGATGACCTGCCAGCCAACAAAAATTGCTAAAACAAATACTGTGAAGTGTTGGATAAATTCAGAAGGGGCAAATGCACCAACTAATAGTAACATGGCACCAACAACACTTATGCTGATCACTGTA
>CAZRNW010000003.1:16048-24863 GCA_964601535.1 uncultured Flavobacteriaceae bacterium | reverse complement strand
TATCGGAAAGTACGACAGACTTTCAATCTGTAAAGCGGGGTTCGACTCCCCGGAGGGCTACCAATAATATTTATTTAGGACGGACAAGGCTTTGGCCCGTGGACAATTCGCAGTAATGCTGTATCACAAATCGGGGTGGGTAGCGAGTGGTCCTAAAAATTAGAGTAGTGAAATTTTTAGTTACTTCGACATGTGGGCCATAACCGTATTTACGGTGGGATCAGACGCACATATGGTGTATAGAATTAGCACACTTGTTATTTAAAACGAGTAGAAATAAACGGTCTTCCCAAACTAAAAATTACTAATTCTCTCTAAATATTCACTCTCCTGTAGCTCAATTGGTAGATGCGCTTGGCTGTTAACCAAGAGGTTCTAGGTTCGAGTCCTAGCGGGAGAGCCAACTAGAAAAGGATTTATTTGTTGATAAATTTAAATATTGGTAGTGGAGAAAAATCTAAAAATCCTGAATGGCTTGGAGTTGACGCATTTACTGATGCTGATATACAGGCCTTTATGTGGGACTTGCCATTTAAGGATAATTCCGTAGATCATATCTACTGTTCCAACGCACTAGAGCATATCTCTAAATTTCAGGTTGTTCCAACTCTGTTAGAATGGAAAAGAGTTCTAAAGCCAGAGGGGAGACTGAAAATAGTCGTACCGGATTTAGAATGGGCTTGCAAATGGTGGATCGAGCACCAAGATGTAAATTGGTCTATGGATATATTATATGGGCATCAGAAACATGATGGGGAATACCACAAAACAGGATTTTCTGCTAATATCTTAAAGATGTATCTAGATGCTGCAGGTGGTTTTGGGATTTACAAACTAGATTATATTGGTGGAGAAGATTCCAGCACTCCTGCAGAAAATCCAGAGTTAATTAAAAGAAAAGTTAATCAATTACAAATTCGTTTAGAAGCATTTAAACTTCCAGCGGATTCAAATACTTTATATACAGCCAATACAGAAAAAGAAGAAGAATAAATTTATTCCGGGCTCGTCTAATGGTAGGACGACTGACTTTGGATCAGTCTATCGGCGTTCGAATCGCTGGCCCGGAGCCACTTTAGAGGATTATTTTGAGAACACTATCTTTACAAACTTATAGTTTACCGGATAATGAATATTTGCGACGTAAGATAGAGGAAGGCTTAGTATACGACTATTCTGAAGGATGGGAGATATTTAAGCCTCAGTGGGAATCCGTCATAACTTCGTTAGATATTACTCCAATATCTGTGGATGTTAGGACAAAGGATGATGCAGCCGTCTTGTTTCAGGACGGCGAGTTTTTAGTTCTTCTGGATTTTGAAAAAACAAAAATTAGGGCAAGTATATCCTCTAAAGATCGAGAGCATTTAAATAAGTATATTTCTAAGTTACAATCTGTATATCCGCCTAGTCCTGATACTTTTGAAGATAAAATTAAAGTAAATTTTTGGTACTCTACTTCTTCAGGATTGCGCAGTATTTCAAGAAAGATTGCTGTACCTAAATGGAAAGATATTCAAAATAATTATCACGAACAAACTCTTGCGGGTTTAAAGTATCTTATGAATGACTTTAAGCCGGTTACTGGTGGGCAACTAGTAATTTGGCAAGGACTACCAGGAACGGGTAAAAGTTATGCTCTACGCTCTTTACTTTATGAGTGGCGTGATTGGTGTTCAGCAGAATATGTGCTAGACCCTGAATCTCTCTTTGGAAACTCTAGTTACTTAGCAGAATTAGTTTTACGAAGATCACCAGATGAGTATGAAGAGGAACTAGAGGACACAGTTACCGAGGATGATACAGAAGCCACTTCGAAATGGAAGGTATTTATATTAGAGGATAGTGGAGAAATGCTTGCGGCTGACGCTAAAGAGCGTCAGGGTCAGGGGCTTTCTCGTCTTTTAAATCTCGTCGATGGCTTTATTGGTCAAGGTTTAAAGATATTAGTTCTTATCACTACGAATGAGGATTTTGGCACTTTACATCCGGCAGTATCCAGAGAAGGTAGATGTGCAGCAGCTATTAGATTTAAGGCTTTGCCTTATGAGCAAGCCTATAAATGGATAGGTGATACATCTATAGATAACAAAGACTATACTCTTGCAGAATTATTCGCACTTTTAAAGGAAGAAAAACCAGCATATCAACCAGAAGTTAAGCATATAGGATTTCAGTTAAGGGAGAAAAATGTCTAAGATTTATTTAGCAGGGCCTATAAGTGGTTTATCTTGGGAGCAGGCTACTAGTTGGCGCAAGGAAGTAGATAACGCTCTATCTGATTTAGGGATTGAGTGTTTATCCCCTTTAAGATTTAAAAATTTTTTAGAATCAGAAAAGGCTATTAGAGATTCTTATCCAGACAACGCTTTAGCGACTACTCGTGCCATCTATACAAGAGACAGATGGGATGTTAGTCGTAGTGATGTTGTATTTGTTAATTTTATGGGAACCACCAGAGTTTCTATAGGAACTATAATGGAAATTGCTTGGGCAGATATGCTCAATAAGCCCATTGTATATCTAACTGACTCTAATAATATTCATAATCATGCAATGGTAATGGAGTCTGTAGGATTTATTGTTTATACCTTAGAAGAAGCTATAGAGACAATTAAGGCTTTATTAAATGTCTAATTTTCCAAACAAAAAATATAGCATTATTCTTGCTGACCCTCCGTGGGATTATGAAAACTGGAATAAGAAATGGCATCAAGAGCACGCTGAGAGTCGGTGGGCAGGTAAGCATTACGATTTAATGCCTGTGGAAGATATTTGTAAGTTGCCCGTTAATGAGATAGCGGATACAAATGCTGTATTATTTATGTGGACAATTTCTACCATGCTACCAAATGCCCTAAAGGTTATTGAATCGTGGGGATTTAAGTACAAAACTATAGCGTTTGTGTGGATTAAAAAGAATAAGATAAAGGATTCATTTTTTACAGGGATGGGTTTTTGGACTCGCGCAAATGCAGAAATTTGTCTTTTAGCAGTTAAAGGTAAGCCCCTACCAAGGATATCGCATAGTGTTCATCAAATTATTTACACTCCGATAGATAAGCATTCTAAAAAGCCCGCAGAGTCCAGAGATAGGATCGTTGAGCTATTAGGAGATATACCTAGGATCGAATTATTTGCTAGAGATAGAGTTGATGGTTGGGATGCTTGGGGGAACGAAGTTTGAATAAAGTCATAGTAATATGTTTTAATGGTGAACCTAAAACTAATTTAGATTTTTGGGGAACACATTGGGTATTTTATGGACCCTTTGAGGGAACTAATCATGCAAAGTTATGGTTAGAAAAAGTACATGCTCCAGACGGTGTATGCTCTCGCAGAGAAACCGAACACCAAATAAAAGGTCTTTATAATATATGAATATAACATTGGCTATTCTTTCTTGGGGTGCACACAAAACTCTTCTTAATACCCTTAAAAGCTATGATGAATCTAAATTACTTAATATGGTAAACGAAAAGCTTATTTATTTTCAAGAAATATCTCCAGAAGATATAGAGATAGCAAAAGCTTATGGATTTGATTATGAGGGAAATTCTAGAAATATAGGTATTTCTGGTGGCTACTCAAATTTATTAAATCGCGCCACTAATGAAAATTTTCTCTTTTTAGAAAATGATTGGGAGTGTATTGAGCCCCCTAATACTGTAGCGGAACAAATTGGTATGGCTGCGGGCCTTCTTGATAGTGGGGTAGTCGATCTAGTACGCTTACGACATCGGAGACAGCCCGGAAGCCCCCTCTGGACCCTGCAATTCGCTGGCAGGGAGTATGATCGGCCTACGCATTTACTTGACTGTGTACATTGGGAATTACACCCTGAAAAATTTAATGAGATTACAGAATTACTTCCTAATGTGTATATAACTTCTGCACATAATGCTAATTGGACCAATAATCCACATATGGCTAGGACAGCATTCTTACGAAATACTATAGATATACGAATGCATCCTATAAACGATATAGAGCGAGATATACAGCCGTGGTGGGAGCAACAGGAATTTACCGTAGCTCAATCTAATGGGCTATTTACGCATAATAGAATAGGGTAAATTATGAAAATAGGCTTTCTCAATAATCAAATAGATAATAGGGGCACGGGAAATGCCTTATTTGATTATGCTCATTATAATGAAACTATTTTAGGTAATAAATCATTTATTATGGCATTAGATCAACAACCGAGAAATCCAATAATGGAAAAACGGTTAGAATCCAGATTTGGTAAGATATATGCTACACCTGAAAAGTTTCCAGTAGTAGATGTTCTATATCATATTAAATACGGAAATAAAGATAATAACTGGAACTTCGATAGCATTAGATATGTTGTACATGCTGTATTTGATGCTTCTCAACCACATGGAGATAGATATGCCGCTATATCTGAATGGCTCGGAAATAAATCCAACAAAGTCCCTTTCGTCCCTCATATTGTATTGCCTAATCCAAGGGTTAGCAGTCTTCGTACTTCTCTTGGTATACCTACTGATGCTATTGTATTTGGCCGTCATGGTGGCTATGATACCTTTGATATTAATTGGGCGTGGGATTCAATTAATGATGCGCTATATAAAAACGAAAATATTTGGTTCCTTTTTCTAAATACTAAAGTCCCTGATATAGAGATTACAGATTCAAAAAGAGTTATCTTCTTAAATGAGGCTAGTAGTATAGAGTATAAGTATTCATTTATAAATACCTGTGATGCTATGCTACATGCTCGGGCAAGAGGGGAGACTTTTGGTATTGCCGTAGGAGAATTTGCGATAGCGGGTAAGCCTGTGTTAACTTTCGGGGATTCCCCTGAACGAGCACACATACAGCAATTGGATATCGCATTTACATATTATTCAGAAGAGCAGTTAACACAGTATTTAACGAATACAAAATGGGTAAAAGGTTTTACTGCTCCGACAGGGTATACAGATTTTACACCAGATAAAGTTATGGCAAAATTTAAAGAGGTATTTTTAGATTGAGGGAAGTATTAGTAAGAGGTCAGCCCTTATGGGTTCAAGATAATGAGGCACTTTCTAATCATATTGTTAGAGAGGGAGATTATTTTGAAGCGCCTATTTTAGATTATATTTATGAGCATTATCCTATACATGGAAATATTATAGATATAGGGGCTAACATAGGTAATCATACAGTCTTCTTTTCAAGATACTTACAATATAATCACATCTATTCTTTTGAGCCTGTTCCTAGAAGCTACGAGGTTCTTGAACTAAATATTAGAAATTTACCAAATATTACGATAGCTCCTGTGGCTATCTCTAGTAAGTTAGAAGAATTAGAGTTTTCATTAAATAGAGAAAATTGGGGAGTAACCGAAGTAGTTACTAAAGGTGATGTTAAGGTTATTGCGATACCTTTAGACTACTTTCATCTAAGGAATGTTACGCTTATAAAAATAGATGTTGAATATTGGGAGCCTAATGTTATATTAGGGGCAAAAGAAACTTTGGCTAATAATAAGCCCCTTATTCTTATAGAAGACGCTAATAATACTTATGCTGAACTATTGCCTAATTTTACTAAAATTAAATATTGGGAGCAGGAAAAGACATATCTCTATGCTCCTAAAGGAGATTAGATGTTAACTTTTCTGAAGAATCTGAAGTGTCTGAATTGTTTGATTCTGTATTTAATTATGTAGATGCTTATGCTGTTTGTGATGACGGCAGTACTGACAATACGATCCGAATACTAGGTTCTTGGCAAGAATATTGCACTAAACCATTCAAGTTTACCTCTATTTCCCATACAGGGCTACCCGAAACGGTGAAGCACAAGGCGCTTCAACTTGTGGACACTGAATGGGTGCTTATGCTAGACTGTGACGAGCGCCTAAGTAGCGAGACTCTTTCTAATATTCGTACCTTTATTCATCAATCCTATCCTATTGATTATGTCTATTTTAGACAGCATGAAATAATTGATGGAAGACATGTTAGAACATTTCAGAAATGTAAACTCTTTAAAAAGGCTTCTGTACAGTTTCCACTAAATAATATCCATGCTGATGATCAATTTACAGGTAATGGTACCTATATGGATAATTGGGTCGTTGAACATAGAAAGACAACGCAAAAGCAAATACAAAGAGAAAAAGAATATTTATCTACCTATAATAAGCTATTTGAGGAAGGCCATATAGACAGCGGGCGACGAGAATGGCTTAGAAATCTACATCATTATATTAAGGAGGAACCACATGGGTAATAACGACCTAACTATTAGTAGTATCACCGTAGATAATAATAGTGCTTATCATTATTGCACCTATCCTTGTAGTTGCAATACTACACCAAATATTTATACTTATTGGTATCCAACAATTACAACTATATGTAAGTATGAAATTTCATGCCCTAAATGTTCTACAAAAAATTGGATGGAACTAGAGATTATTACACCTTGTAAGAAATGTAAATCTTCACTAAAAGCAGTTTCAAAGAAAGTGGATTACGAGATAGAGGTTGATTAATGGCAACACTATATATTAATAAATCAGAATCTCGTTGTGGCGACCAAACATGCACCCTGATTTACCCTATATTGGAGTAGAATAATGCAAGTTTTAGATAAAGGCGAAAATTCAGTAGAACTAGTAGGATTTTACGGAGGGGATGAATCGCACGCTCTTTCTGCATGGACTTCGACCTCTAGGCTTCTTACAGATGAAAAAAAAGAACGCATACCGAAATTACTTAAATTTTTAGCAGAAAATGGGCACCACACCCCATTTGAAAAAAGTTTTTTACATTTTTTGGTTGTATGTGATACTGCTTCTCATATACATTTATTAAAACATAGAATAGGTGTGAGTGTTAATGCTGAATCTGCTAGGTATAAAGAACTTCAAGAAGAGAAGTATTATATACCGTCTGATTGGCCCGAGGTTTGGCGACATGAACTTCAAATTCATATTCAAAATAGTTTTAATAGATATCATTTAGCCATTAAGGAGTTAGACGAGCCCCTAGACCGTAAAAGAGCGAAGGAGTCTGCTAGATTTTTTCTTCCATATGCTAATCAATTAATACTTGATGTGGGTTTTAATTTTAGATCATTTATGCATTTTCAAGCATTAAGAAACAAGCCTGAAGCCCAACTAGAAATTAGAGTAATTGCTCAAAAAATGCTAGATTTAGTATGGGGTACCGAGGCTTTTAATGATTCTTTAAAAGGATTTGGTTTTGAATAGTGACGATTATATCCGCATAGATAGAAAATCAGATGGATCGAGACTATATGTTTACCACTGCTTAGGAAAGTGTGGCAAGGAACTAAAATACGGATTAACTGAGGCTAAGCGTCGTCTAGGCTACTGTGTAAAATGTACTAAACGAAAAGATATAGTACCTTTTTCAAGAGCTTATAAAAGCCTACTATATAAGGCTAATAAGTATAAGCAAACTGTTTCAATTACTTTTGAAGAATATAGGTATTTATCTGAAATACGTATGTGTTTTTATTGTGGAAAAGAGGTTATTTGGAAAGAGTATGGGGATCAAGGTTTTCATCTTGATCGTAAGGATTCTTCAAAAGACTACACCCTTGATAATGTTGTAGTTTGTTGTTTTAAATGTAATAATATAAAATCAAATTTCTTTGAGTCAGAAGAATTTAAAATTGTAATGAAATTACATGAGTATTGGCCTACAATGGACGAGAAAACTAAATTAGAACTATGGGAATTTTTAACAGGCGGTACTATAAGTTTTGAAGTATAGAGAGAATCATGATAGAGTTTAGACGAGTACCTGATGTTATTAGAGAGCGAGAGCCTGTTGTTAGAGGGAGAAAGCCATCTACGGCTATTTCTAAAGCGCTACTAGATGATCAGACATTATTTATACCAAGCCCCCATAAGTCTCTAGGCTCTTTTTATGTTTTGGCTAAACACCATAATAAGCAGGCCCGTACTCATAAAACAATCATAAATGGAGAAGAGGGCACTCTTATCTGGTTTGAAGAAATAGGTGTGGAATGATACTTGTAAAATACTTTCTTTTAAATAGCATAAATGTGGGCAATGCGCCCAAATATTTAAGTTATAAAGCAGTATAATAGTGGTTAGTATAATCTCTTGGATAAAAAGATTTTTTATGCAGCCCCATACATTTAAAATTATTGAAATTCAGGATTCTCCTAAACTAGAATCTACACAACTGGCCTTTGGGATAGAGGCTGTATGCGAGGTCTGCGGACAGCGGAGTTGTAAGTATGGTACAAAAGAAAAAGGTAGAAGAAAAGCTTCCAGAAAAAGAAGAACTTAAGTTATGCCCAACATGTAAAATGCGCATGACTTGGTTTGAGGACGCTAACGGCATCACTAGGCAGTGGTGTTATCGGTGCCAATCAGGATTTTTGACTCCACTAAAATAAGCACTCTTCGTCTAAAGGTAGGACATTTCTTTTACATGGAAGTAGTGGGAGTTCGATTCTCTCAGGGTGCACCAATGCTGGCTGTAACTCAATTTGGTAGAGTAGCTGTCTTGTAAACAGCAAGTTGTGAGTTCGAGTCTCATCACCAGCGCCAAATTCAAACAAACCCTTTAGAAGCAATTCTAAGGGGTTTTTAATTATGAGGCTAATTTTAGCCCAAATTTTACTAAAGGAGTGATATTTAATGGCAGCAACTTTCTCTTGGTTCCAAGCTACTGGTTCATCAGGTAACTCAACGACTCCTGCGGGCACAGGATTAACCGCAACCTCTTCTGCAGGTTCAATGTCGTGGGACTTCGAAGTAGCGGATAATACTGGAACTACCACATAT
>CAZRNW010000003.1:3894-16038 GCA_964601535.1 uncultured Flavobacteriaceae bacterium | reverse complement strand
CAAACCCTGTTAGTGCAGGCTCAGCCTCTTATCCTGTTTGGCTTAAGGGCTATTGGACTAATACCGTCGCATTTACAGTTTCTAACTTAAAATTCTGGCAGTTTAATCCAGCAGCATCTTCTGCTGATACGGCTTCGTTTACTATTTTCGGTACTAACCAGACTAAGTACTCGATAGCGACTGGAACGGCTACAGGTACAGCTTACGCCTCAAATGTGCAGGTACCAACAAGTACCTCATCTACGGGCTCTCCTGCATCACCTATTACTGGTCTAGGTACCTTTGGTACTACGGCTGGTAACAGTGGTGTTTCTGGAGGCAATACGGCTACAGGGTCATTCCTTGGTCTACAACTAAGCGCAGCAGCAGCAGCTCCAGCGGGTACTACAGGATACTTCGGTTTCACTTTGCAGTATGACGAACAATAAGATAGTAATTTAATAGTATACCTAAGGGGGTATAGTTCAATTTGGAAACTTTAATTATTGAATTATTCAAATCAAGCATACCCCCTTTCGTAGCACTTTTATTATTTTGGTTAGCGCAAAAAAGAGCAAAAAGTTTAGGTGTTGATGATGCTGCTGAGCAGTATGAGAAAATACAAGAAAAACTAAAAGCCGCCCTTCATGAAGATTTAGCTGAAACTAAGGAAGATTTTCTTCAATGTAAAAATAGACTAATAACCGCTGAACAGACAATAGAATCTTTACGAGATAGGCTAAGAGAGCAGGATCAGACAATATTTAATTTACGTTCTGATATATCCAAGCTTCAAAGTCAGCAGCGGCTACGCAATCCTTCTACTAGGGGGCGTAAAACAGATGGACCTTCTAATTAGTGCCTTTTTTAGTGTTCTCACATTATCAAGGGTCTTTAACACCTTTATTTTAGGATTTTTTATCGGCAGGGCCTTGAATCCTACTAATAGAGAAGTGTATAATCTGGCTATATACTTATTAGTATTTTTAGTTTTGGGTATTGTTCCTAGTATATTAACTCTTAATGAAGAGCTTATTGGACGAGGTATTGCGGCCCTATTACTATGGGTGTTTTCCAATATATGTTTACTTATCGGCAGAAGTTCTCGTAGAATCAAACTAGATTTAAATCGACTTGGAGAATAATGTTTTTTTGGAGCGGTCGCGCAAGCAATAAAGAATTTGAATCTCATATAGAGAGTATGGTAAACTCAGGTGGAAGGCTTTTAGATGTGGGTTGCGGTCGAGCACCCATTAAAGGCTGTATAGGGATAGACCCGTATGAACCTGGAGTTGACATTAGTGCATACATGTGGAATCTCCCGTTTGGCGATAATTCGGTTGATGGTATTGCATGTATGTCGGCGTTAGAGCATATATCTAAATTTCAAGTACTTCCTACATTAAATGAATTTAATAGAGTCCTTAAAGTAGGAGCACCACTTATCATAGTGGTGCCGGATTTATTATATTGTATCGCACAATTTCAAAAAAATCCCAATGTCTTTTGGGAAATGGATTTAATCTTTGGTATGCAAGAGCATAATAACGAAATTCATGACGGAGAATTCCATAAAACAGGATTTACTAGAGATATTATACAGTATTATTTTAAAGAATTTCCATCATTAAAGATTAAGCATATTTATGATGTTGAAGCCTATCAGCAAATGAATTTAGGCATTATAGCGGTTAAGGAGTAAGGGTTTGGGTAAGCACGGTATTTCGATACTTATTGGTATTCCTACATTTGGCATGGTAAGTCACTACTTTGCACAAGCACGGCAGTCACAGCAGTTTCCTTTAGTTTCATCCTCAATGGATTATTATGTAGTGGGTAAGCCCATTGCAGAAGCGCGCAATGAGATAGTAGAATATGCATTAAATGCAGATGTAGACTATATCTACTGGTTAGATGATGATGTTATTCCACCAGCGGAATCCTTTTTAAAACTATGGAAGCATCAAAAAGATATTATTAATGGAGTGTATTGGAGTAAATCCAATCCTCCTATGCCTTTATTATTTAGAGGGCATCTAGAAATGCCTTATCTTAATTGGCATGTAGGCGATCTTATAGAAATTGATGCTGCGGGAAACGGCCTAACTTTAGTTAAGACTGATGTTTACCGAACAATTTCTGAAAAGGTCGGTGGCCCTTGGTACTCAACTGAGTATGGTAGCTTTCCTGGTGTTAAACAATCTCCGTATAATAATACAGAAGACTTATACTTTTATTATAAAGCGAAAAAGGCAGGGTTTAAGATTTGGGCTGATACAAGTGTACAAGCATTTCATTACGAAAAGAATGGAAACGTTATGTACCATATGCCATCTTCCAGTCCACAGGCTAATCCTGCTTGGTCTATAAAGCCTCTAGGTAACAAACTAATAGCAGATATAGGTTCTGGCGGATTAAGCCCCTACATGGCAGATGAGGGCGTTATTGTTACCTTTGATATTAGAGAAGATGTTAAGCCTGATGTTGTATGTGATGTTCGATATCTTCCAGTTCCTGATGAAACTTTTGATATTGTATTCTCTTCTCATACATTAGAGCATTTTAGTTGGCGTGCAGTAGATAAAGTATTGCGAGAATGGTCTAGAGTATTAAAGGTTGGTGGAGAACTACGTATCGTAGTACCAAATTTACGATATGTTGGAAAGCGCTTATATGACGATAATATTATCCCAAGTGATATGTGGGTACTATATGGTGAACAGGATTATGCAAAGAATTTCCATGCTGCCGGATTTACTCCTAAACTTCTAAAAGACCTAGTGGCCTCACTTGGACTCTATGAAAATATTCAAATCCGAGAAGGCGATGTAGACGGCCCTCCTAATCGAGCAGAGGCTTGGAACCTACAACTAAAGGCTACTAAGGCTAAGAATTGGGAACTTGATAATATTGCTCCCGATGGCATGGAACCGGGGCCACCACCACCTGCGTATTATCCAATTAGAATTTATGATGAGCATCTAGAGCGACCTCTTACACAGGAAGAAATTGAAAAAGACCTTGCATGGATAGGCGCTTCAGATCGAAACACGGGCGAAGAAAAGAAAACCGAATTGCTAAATAAGATATACCCTACAGTAGATTCAGATAGAACCTTCTTTAATCACCAGCAACTTGAAGCGGAGGCAGGGGCCTCTCCTGATGGCATTACAGTCCTTCCAGAGCCCGCTAAATCCGATAAGCCTGTAAAGTCTCGTCGTACTAAGAAGTATGTATCTGAGTCCAAAGAATTGGAGTAACCCATATGGGATGGATAGCAATTACAAAAGACAAAGAAATATTACAAGAAGATAAAGATGGACGCCCTGTACAGAAGGGCGAAGACGGGGAACTTCTATATATTTTTCAGTATGACTTTGGACATACTGTTGGAGTAGATTTAATAAATGGTGTGGTTTCCATAGATTTTGAATCCTTCGAGATACAGGATCGTGTTTATTTGATAAATCCTAAAGTAAACTTCTTTATATGTGAAGAAACAAATATTGTAGCTGAGTATAGGCATTTAAAGCAGGAAATTGTGTGGGCAAGGGGCGAGAATGGTAAACTTCTACGGGATGAAAATAAGCGCCCCTATAAAGTACGTAATGATATCCTAACTCCTTTAACTTGGAGGCCCATATGGTTTACACGATGGACAAATGGCATACCTGTTAAGGTAATTGGGGCGCAGACAACGGCTCCTGATTTACAGGGCGGCAACAATATTAAATGTATGGTATCATTATTTCCAGATGGTAGAATAGGAGTGAGTATGTAGTGAAGAGTGCTTTATCAGGTCTAAAGACTTTATAGTTCATTAGGAAATATCTTACAGGGTTAACTCTTATTAACAACTCATTTAATTAAATATAAAATTTTTAACTAAAGTAATTCAATACTTAGTTCCAATACAATGGAGTGATTAAAATGGATAAAATACCCGAAGCAAACAAGCAAAACGCTTCGGGTATTTTTTTGTGGTTAAAATATGTTAATGGGCGTCTAATTACTACACCTATAGAAAATTGGAAAGCCCAGCCCACAGAAGGACTAGATGAGGTAGCAATCGGGTATACTAATTTTACTAAATTATCTGGACAATCCATTTATTGGGTATATAAAGAAAATGGATTTTGGGTTATGGGGGGCGGCCCTGTGGGGTATGGTAAACTGCCCCCTGAAATTTTGGTGGGGAGCTCAGATCAGCATATTGCGCGCTCTATTAATTTTATGCCCGATTTAAAATTAGACGATATAAAATTAGGATATTGGTGGCCCAATGAATCGAGGCGTCCGATAGATGAGTAAGATTTACCAACTTTCAGATACTTCTAGTGATATTGCTGGAGCCCTTAAACTTTTAGTTGGGGGTGATGGTGTCTCCGGTTCCTTTAGTTTATTGGCCTCATCCGGAGGGGGAACTTCTGACCAAGACTTTATTACTGATGCTCTAGACCCAGGAATAGCCACTACTGCGCCCTCAGGCTCATACAGCGTAGAGGTAAATATTACCACGGGGGATTCAAACTGTACTGTATCTGCTGCTCTTGTTCGCTATAATAGTTCTGGTGTTCAACAGTCTATTACTGCTTTTGCTACACCACAAACAGCTACTACGGGCTTAAAAACTCTCTCATTTACAAATCCCTCCCTAGGTACATTTAGTTCTACAGATAGATTTGGTGTGCGTATCCGAGACACTAATAATGCCTCTCATGGAGGTACTAGAGGGTTTACAGCAGATACAGATACTACAAATGCTGAAGTAACTACACTATTTCCTGTTATTACTAGGGGCTTTTCTCAGGCGCAGGCAAGAATTTCTGGTGCAGTGCCACTTACAGATACTTTTACTAGAACAACCAGTAATGGGTGGGGTACCGCAGATACAGGCGGTACTTGGGTAGTTACGCCCGCTTCTACAGCATCTAAATTTTCTACAAATGGATCAGAAGCGTCTATTATTGGCACTGCGGGTGTTGGAAATCAGCAAATTTATACATTAAAAACAGATATAGTTAGCTCTTTTCAAGTATTATTTAGATTTAAAGTAGATGCTACACCTTCAACATTTACAACTTTTATTTATGTAGGGTCTACAAAAAGTCCCGACGATATTAGTAGTCTTTTTGCTGTTGGAGCTAGTCTTGCGATAGACGGTACCTACCAAGTGGAGACTAGGGTAGGAAGCTATACACGTACTTTTTTAATAGGTAATACTGTTTCTTTAAATACTTATTATTGGATAAGAGGTAAGATATATTTAAATCCAACCACTAATACCATTATTAGTACCGTATCTACATGGCCTGATGGGAGTTCTGAGCCCGCTCCTACTGTTGCCGGAGATAATGTAGGAGGCTCTCCTGAGTATCCCTATTTTGGGCGCGGCACAGTTGTTCTTAGAAAAAATGTTTCTGAAACTAATTCGATAACTGCTACAGTAGATAACTTATATGTAGATGATTGGGCATATACAGTTTTGGCTCAAGCTAGGGCTAGTATTACTAGTAATGCTAGTACTGTAAGGGTATATGCTCAAGCGCAAGCAGACATTAAACAAACATATAATGTCTTTGCTCAAGCACAGTCAGATATTAAACAGACATACTCTCAATACGCACAGGCCCAAGCAGACATCAAGCAGACCTATAATGCGTTTGCTCAAGCAAATGCTGATATTAAACAACTATCGAATAGTCATGCTCAATCTCAAGCAGATATCAAGCAGACTTATCGTGCCTTTGCACAGGCACAAGCAGATATTAAACAAATTTATATTGTATTTGCTCAAACTCAAGCAAGAATTAGACAAACATATAGCGGGTATGCTCAGACACAAGCTAAAATAAAGCGGGCATATCAAGGATTTGGACAAGCCCAAACTCAAATGATTGGAGTGCCGAAAAAGGCTGCTCAAGCGCAGGCATATATTCTTCAGGATAAAGTATTTGCTCAAGCACAGGCTTTTATACAAAAATTAGTTGCTTTTGACAATTTTAATCGTTCTGTGAGCGGGGATTGGGGAGAATCCTCAGATGGTAGTTTTAGTTGGAGTAGGTATAGTACCTTCCAAGCAGGAGTAGCTTCTGTTAACGGCTCAGAAGCTACCGTTTTAGGCGAGAGTTCTCTTACTAATTTTACTTTTGTAGGCTACCCAATTCTTAGACGTGGTATTGTTCAGTTTGACTTTTGGATCGTACCAAATCCTCCCACAACAGCTTTTGACGGCGGCTATAATATAGACAGTTTATATGACGCGATATATATACATTTTCTTGATAGCCAGTCAGGTACATGGCGTATTCAAACTATTAACACAGGAGCTATCTTTTACGATCTTGTGCTAGACCTTGGTACTTGGTACACAATTAAGTACTTTACGGCCTCAACGAACGGGCAATCGCAGCGTGTAAAAGTATGGAAACGCGGTGATCCAGAGCCGGATTGGCAATATGAGGGGTTTCCTTCAAGAACGCCCGACTTAAGTGATTATCCGTTCTACCAGCAAGGCTACATAGAAACTTTCCCTACAAATGCGGGATACGAAGACGCTAAAATAGATAATTTCTATTGGTGGAATCTTGATAATAATGTACGATGGAATAAGTCTGCTCAAGCTCAAGCATATATTACTAAGCCTACTGTTATCGGTCAAGCACAAGCAGATATTAAGCAAGTATATAATACATTTGCCCAAGCACAAGCAAAAATAAATGCCTTTAATGTTACTGTATTTGCTCAAGCACAAACAAATATTAAGGGCGTGGATATTGAGGGCGTTGCCCAAGCACAAGCAAAAATTAATGCGTTTAATGTTCCAGTATTTGCACAATCTCAAGCAGATATTAAGCAAACTTACAATGTGTTTGCTCAGGCTCAGTCTAATATTAAGCAGACATACAGTATTTTTGCTCAAAGTCAAGCAGATATCCAGCAAACTTATAGAGGGTTTGCTCAGGCCCAAGCGGACATTAAGCAGGCTTACAACGTATATGCTCAGGCGCAAGCAAACATTAAGCAAGTTTATGCCCAATACGGTCAGGCTCAAGGCCGAATTATACAGTCCTACCAAGCTTTTGCTCAGGCTCAGGCTAGTATTAAACAAACCTACAATGCCTTTGCTCAAGCAAATGCTGATATTTTACAAACTTATCAAGTTTATGCACAAGCAAAGGCTAACATTAAGCAAACATACCCTGCGTTTGCTCAGGCTCAGTCTAATATTAAACAGATATATAGGGGGTTTGCACAAGCCCAAGCAGATATTAAGCAGACTTATGCGGCTTTTGCTCAAGCACTAGCCGGTATAAAGCAAATCTATAATACATTTGCGCAAGCTCAAGCTGATATTAAACAAACTTATACAGCCTTTGCACAAGCAAATGCTGACATTAAGCAAACATATACACAATACGCCCAAGCCCAAGCAGATATTAGTCAAACGTATCAAGTTTACGCGCAAGCACAGAGTAATATATTAGCGACATATCAAGTATATGCTCAAGCACAGGCTGATATTTTGGCGCAATATCGAGGGTATGCAAACGCTCAGGGCGCAATTAAGCAAACCTATCAAAGTTACGCTCAAGCACAAGCCTCTATAGTAACTACTTATAATGCGTTCGCTCAGGCGCAGGCTGATATCCTTGCTACCTATCAAAGTTACGGTCAAGCGCAAGGTAATATTAAAACTACTTATCAAGCATATGCTCAAGCGCAAGCAGATATTCTTGTTATAACCTATGCCTTTGCACAGGCTCAAGCAGCTATATTACAAGTCTATCAAGGGTTTGCTCAAGCACAGGCAACTATTCTTACAACGTACAATGCTTTTGGACAAGCGCAAGCAAAGATTAATGCATTTGGAGTAAATGCGTTTGCACAGGCACAAGCCAATATCTCCTTTGAGGGTAATACAGCCGTTGCTCAAGCACAGGCTAAAATTAATGCCTTTAATCAAACTATATTCGCACAAGCGCAAGCAGATATTAAGCAGACTTATAACGAATTTGGACAAGCACAAGCAAATATAAAGGCAACAAATAATACCTATGCTCAAAGCCAAGCAGATATCTTAACAACTGAGTATACTGCAGCACAAGCTCAAGCAGATATTAAACAAGTCTATACCGGCTACGGCCAATCCCAAGCAGATATTAATCAGGCCTACCAAGATTATGCTCAGGCTCAGGCAGATATTAAGCAGACATATAATGGCTTTGCGCAAGCACAAGGTACAATACTTCAAACGTACCAAGCCTTTGCACAGGCCCAAGCACTTATATTGTCGGCATCCTTTGGCTTTGGTCAGGCAGCCGCTTCTATCTTAGGCAGTATTAATGTATTTGCTCAAGCTCAGGCCGATATCAAGCAAGTTTACCAGCAATATGCGCAGGCTCAGGCAGATATTAAGCAGGTATACAATGCGTTTGCTCAAGGTCAAGGCTCTATTAAGGCTACGACTTCTGCCTTCGCACAGGCACAGGCGACTATTATTGGTAATGCTTTTGCGCAAGCACAGGCCGATATTCTTGTAACTACATTACGCTTTGCGAACGCCCAAGGTTTAATAAAAGCAACTATTAATAATTACGGCCAGAGCCAAGCGTATATAACCACGATAAGCGCTGGATTTGCTCAAGCACAAGCCTTGATTACTACAGGGTTCTTTGGAGTAGGTCAAGCTCTTGCAGTAATCCTTACGATTTCGTATGGCTTTTCTCAGGCTCAAGCAATTATTATCAAATCTGCTGGTTATGGTCAGGCAGCCGGATATATACGAATTGCTCATTTCTTAAAGTCCATTACAATAAAGGATAAGCCAGCCTTTACTATGACTCTTGGAGATAGGGCTGCAACACATAGTATTAAAGATATAAATATTATAATAGAAAACACAGATACAAAGATAACTAGTACCTTAACAGATACGATGTTATTATCTGTATTAGAAGATAGAGATTACTAAGGCAGGTGGAATGATGGCACCAAAGTATAATACCTATGTACTTGGGGGTACTCCCGAATTAGACCTTACTGTATATGATACTAATAATGTTAAATTTATCCCTTCTGAAGCCCGCCTTAGTATCAAAAATCCTGTTGGGGATATTCT
This sequence comes from uncultured Flavobacteriaceae bacterium, assembly GCA_964601535.1. GTDB lineage: Bacteria > Bacteroidota > Bacteroidia > B-17B0 > Aurantibacillaceae > JAHEYG01. Next base: position 6,938 of record CAZRNW010000003.1, on the reverse strand, counting down.
CACATACTCAGGAGCAGATATGAATCAAGGTTCTGGATATCTCTACATTTATTATCGTCCCTCTGTAATTGGTTGGTACGAGTACGAATCGTGGGCAAAAGATAGTTCAGGAAGAGAGACTACTGCTACAAACGGTTTCGAAGTTATAGATCGAGTTTATTAGACTTGACTTAGCCTTCTGAGGTATGGTAGGATAGTTCTACACGCCCTCGTAGCAGAATTGGTTTATGCACGCGCCTCAAGAGCGTGGATTTGAGAGTTCGAATCTCTCCGAGGGCACCATAAATTTATGCGCCTGTGGTGGAATGGCAGACACGCCAGCCTTAGGAGCTGGTCTGTAATAGGGTGAAGGTTCAAGTCCTTTCAGGCGCACCAATAAAGGGGTGGAGCGTGTTTATAATGAAAAGTGAGAGTGGGATATAGTGCGATTTTTATTTTTTCTATTTATAAACGGATTATTAAGGCAGGATACTCAAAAAAAGAAGCAAGAATTCTCTTAAAAAGAATTATTAAGGATATATCAAAGCGTCTATAGCATAACGGATAGTGTAGGGGTCTTCTAAGCCTTTGGTGCGGGTTCAATTCCTGCTAGACGCGCCACTTTTAAGGAGAGCGATGTTTAAAGACAATAGAGGCCGAGGTCTATATAATATTTTTACTGCCTTACCTAAAGGACAGATAAATTTATCTGTAACATACCCTAATGTAGTAAGGGCTTTTCATAGGCACCTTAAGCAAACTGATTATTGGTATGTCGTTTCAGGAGATATCGAAGTTTGCTTAAAGAGTGATTTTGATTCTCCTTTTTTTATATATATGCGAGGCGGGGAAGACCAAATTTTAAAAATTCCTCCTACAGTATGGCACGGTTTTAGAGTTTTAGGTAATGAGCCTGCAACGCTTTTATATTATGTTACAGAGAGTTATAATCCAGACTTTCCAGATGAAGAGCGAGCAGAATGGAACGCCTTTACAGATTGGAAAACGGAGTTTAAATAGATGAAAGTTCTAATAACAGGATCATCGGGATTTATTGGTACAAATTTATTTCAGTATTTACGTCGAGAGCAAGAAGACGCTGATATTTGGCTCTACGATAAACAGTACAACCAGGATATACGCAATTATGATGCTTTGCTTAAGGCTGTAGATGGAATGGATGTAGTTATACATCTGGCTGCATCTACACATGTTGATAATTCCATTCCTAATCCTTTACCGTTTTTCTGGAATAATGCTGAAGGTACAGTACAAGTTTTACGCGCTGTAACTGATGTTGGGGCTAAAATGGTGTATATATCTTCAAGCGAGGTATATGGGTCCGCTGATACAACTTATATGGAAACTCATGATAAAATGTACGAAGATCACCCACTAAATCCTCAGTCTCCATATGCAGCGGCGAAGGCTGCAGGGGATCGTGCAGCATACGCTTGGTGGGCGACCTATGGTACAAATGTTACAATTGTTAGACCTTTTAATCAGTATGGTCCATATCAAGCAGCAGAAAAAGCGATACCCTTTTTTATTGATCGAGCAATAAATGGGAAGGCCCTTCCAGTATATGGAAATGGCTTAGCATCTAGGGATTGGCTGTTTGTACAAGATACTGTTTCAGGAATTTGGGCCGCTGCAAAACATGGAAAAGCAGGTAAAGCCTATAATTTAGCTACAGGTAAAGACTATACACTGATTGAACTAACTTCAATTATTCGAGAAGTTCTACAAGCCAAAGGAATAACCGTACATGTTACGGAAACCGCTGATCGCCCAGGACATGTTTCAAGACTTATTGGAGGCTCATATTATACTAAGGATGAACTAGGCTGGGAACCGAAGACTGATCTTCCTATGGGTATTCTGAAAACTGCTGAATGGCTAATAAACAATGGGAAAATTGTATCCCCTCATGATATAGAATTGCGCGGAGCAGGCCCCACATGGACAGAATAAAACAAGCGGTATTACTTACTGGTGGGCTAGCAAAAAGATTAGGCCCACTTACTGAAGTTACAAATAAACATTTACTTCCCGTCTATGATAAGCCTATGCTTTATCATGGTTTAGAACTACTAAGAGATTTAGGAATAGAATCAGTTACAGTAATTTTAGGGGGCAACTCAGTAGGAGATATTGTAAATCTAATAAAGGACGGAACTGATTTTGGAATGCATATTACTTATGTATTTCAACGGTATCCTAGTGGTATTTCTCAAGCAATTTTGTTAGCAGAGAAAACATTACAGCAAAGTAAATTTTTAGTATTATTAGGCGACAATGTATTCGATACAGTTGATGCCTCCATGAGAGAGTCGGTAGATTTCTTTTTTAAAGAGACTTACCCATTTACTGAGGGTTTAGTCTTTTTGAAAGAATCCGACAATCCTCATAATTATGGTCAACCTGTATATAATGGGTATGGTGATATTGTAGGTTTTGTAGAAAAGAGCCCTACGCCTAAGCATAATGATATTGTTATAGGTTTATATGGATTTAACTATGATGTATTTGATATTATTAGAGCGCAGGTGCCTAGTAATCGTGGAGAACTAGAAATTACTGATACACTTAATAAATATATAGGGTATATAGATTTCAATAGGTATACTGGATTTTGGACAGACTGTGGTACGCCCGAAGGGTTATCGTTGGCTAGTGAGTATTTTAGAAGGAGAGTAGAAAATGTTAAAGACAGTTAGGGATGGAAAATTATCCCCTCTTGTTTGCCCCGATTGCGGGTGCAGACTTAATTTTGTTACATTTGACATAGATACCTCTTTTGCGCATCATTTTAGCGGCCAACAGCCTGAGGAAGATGCTTATGGGCATACTTGTCCGTCTGTGGGAGTGGTATGGAATGTCGAAACAGAAAAAATACAACACTTGCTTGTCTAGGTGTAGCTCAGTTTGGTAGAGCGCCGCGTTTGGGACGCGGAGGCCGAAAGTTCGAATCTTTTCACCTAGACCAATTTAAAGGGGAAAGGAGGTAGGAACGATTGGATATTAATTCCATTAAAAGTAGGAGAAAGATAGTCTATTCTGAT
>CAZRNW010000003.1:0-3884 GCA_964601535.1 uncultured Flavobacteriaceae bacterium | reverse complement strand
TTTTTTAACTAAAGAGCAGACAAAGACCTTTCAATGTGCATATTGTGGCGCTTTTATTACGGATAAAGAATTGACTCGTGATCATGTTTATCCTAAAAGTAAGGGTGGAAATTCCACTACAGCATCTTGTATAGATTGTAATAACTATAAAAGGGATATGCGTCCTATTGAGTGGGCTATATACGCTTCTCAAAAGGAACTAGATTTATGTCCAAATTTATATAGAGGTCGTGTTTTTAGTGAAAAGATTATTAAACAAGTTAGAAAATCTACAATAAGTGCAAATGCTGTTCCTCCTTAGGGCGGGGCAGTTAAGAAATGTAATTTATACTGTTGTAATCCAGACGGATGGCAGTATTAGTATATGGAGGTCGTTCAACGGAAGGATAACTGTCTCCAAAACAGTTGATCAGAGTTCGAATCTCTGCCGCCATGCCAGAACCACATAAATGGATGCCGGAACTTAGTAATAAGTTTTAGCAATCTTTAGGATAAGCAGTTGCAAATGCGCCTAAACTAAGCCAAAGATAATTTTCGTACCCCCGGTTAGGTTCCATCCTAGGAAAATTACCATCCATTTTTTATAAGGGTCGGGTGAGCATGTTTGGTACGCTCGGCTGTCTGTAAAACAGTTATTAATCTTGCAGGTTCGAATCCTGTCCGGCCCACCAAGTTTTTGCTCCGGTAATGAAACGGCATCATGTCTGCCTTCCAAGCAGAAATTCTCGGTTCGAATCCGGGTCGGAGCACCAAATTATAATACAAGTAGGTGATTATGAGTGGCACAATATATAACATTACTTAAATCAGATTCTCGTAATTCTGATGTAGATAGTCCCGTACAATCAAATTGGGAAAAGAATTATGCGCTACATGTTGTAGTAAATATTTCATCTGGATCACCTAACTTAGTTGTTGCAATAAAGGGGCGCGATGAGTTAAGCGATGTAGATTATACGCTTTTAACTTCTAGTATCATTAATTCAGGTACCACAGTATTAAAACTTGGACCTGATTATACCGCAGCCGCAAATGTAGCAAAAGATTATTTGCCTGCTAATTGGCTAGTTTCTGTAACACAGTCCGGCGCAGTATCGGCTACCTATTCTATAGGTGCCTCAGTAATCTAAATCCAGCAGTAGTATCAGTGGTTAATACGTTGGCTTGCCATGTCAAAGTCGAGGGTTCGAATCCCTCCTGCTGGACCATTTACCCGATGTCGTATAATGGCTAGTATAACTGACTGTCTATCAGTTGGAGCGAGTTCGATTCTCGTCATTGGGACCAACAGGAGAAAAAATTGAGTGTGTCTTGGATATCAGAAAGTAAACAGCGTATTTTTCAAGATATTAGAAATTTACTTTTAGCCTACGCAAGTCATAATGAAGCAGTGTCATCAACTTGGCTTATTGAACAAGTTGAAAATAAAGGGTATTTTAGGGATGATGTTGCATTTATGTATTGGTCACTCGTAGGCGATGGGTTTTTACATCGTGTACCCAAAGGCGTAGTTAAAGATAAAAGTGTTATTAATTATGCTTTTACTACATGGGGAACATCTAACCTACCGTAGCTCAGTCTGGTAGAGCGATGGCCTGAAGAGCCGTGCGTCAGCAGTTCAAATCTGTTCGGTAGGACCATCAAGGGATAGTTTAATTGGCTAAAATACCGGGTTGTGACCCCGGAGATTTGGGGTTCAAGTCCCCTTCCCTTGACCATTTTACTTTAGTTAGGAGAATACATTTAATGTTAGAGTCTAGGTTTACTCCTTCTAAGGAATTTTGTAGTCATCCTGAATATTGGCATAGTAGAGACAACGAATCTACTGAAGAGGAAGTATCTAAATTAGTAGCCGCGTTTGTCACTGCTTTACAGCCTGAATTTGTTGTTGAAACAGGCACCGCGCATGGTGTAACGACTTGGCGCATTGGAAAGGCTTTATTTGACAATGGGCATGGCCGTTTGGTAAGTTTAGATTCTGATAAAAGCATGATTGATAGTGCTAAGACGTATATTACGGATAGATCATATGCAGAATTTAATCATCCTTGGGCTGCTCCCATAACGATATTACATAAAAATACAATGGAGTATATACCAGATGAAGATATTGGGTTTGCTTTTTTTGATTCTTGGCAAGAAGGACGAGAAGAAGAATTCCGTAGATATTATGGAATGGGTAGATTAAAGTCAGGGACGATTGTTAGTTTTCACGATACAGCTCCCCATCATGTAGTATTACCTACAATTAAACGATTAGAATCTGAAGGTCTTATCAAGGCTATTTATTTACATACTCCTAGGGGAGTAGCATTTGCTGAGGTTCTATAATGGAAGAAGACTCTACTAATTTCTGGACAAGCGTTGAAAATAAAGAGGACGAAATAAAGCGTTTAGAATTTGAAGTAGAAAATACTGAAAAGCGCAAACAATTTCTTAGAGAGCAAATAAATAAAGTTATTTATGAATTACCTATAAATAATGAGCGCAAGAGAAAGACTAAAGAATTTCTACGAAAAAAGCGTTTACGAAAATTATCTGATAGATCACGCCGCAAAAATTTGGGCCGATAATTCAACGGTAGAATGCCAGCCTCTTAATCTGGAAGTTGGGAGTTCGAATCTCCCTCGGCTCACCAAATGAGTGTTTGTATTGTAATGGTAACATGGCTGTCTCTAAAACAGCAGATGCGGGTTCGATCCCCGTAACACTCTCCAAAAGTATAAAGGTTGAAGTATGTATACACGTCAACAACAAACCGAATATCAACGGACTTGGACCAAACAAAGAAGAGAAAAATTTCTTAAATTACTTGGAAATAAATGCGTACAGTGTGGCAGTACTGAAAATTTAGAATTTGATCATATTGATCCTAAAACTAAATTATTTGAAATTGCTGATTGTGGCTCTAAATCTTATAGCTCTATACTTTTAGAACTTAAAAAATGTCAACTACTATGTAAATTACATCACAAGGAAAAAACTCTACCTAAGCATGGCACTTATTCTCGCTATAAAGGACGTAAGTGTAGGTGTGAGTTATGTAAAATTGCTTGTAGGGACTATATGCGAACCTACCGGAGTAGACGAATAGGTAAAGTCCTCTGTCTCTGAAACAGATGTTTGAAGGTTCGAATCCTTCCTCCGGTGCCAATTTAAATTAAGGAGCATATCTTGGATAGAAGAACGAAAAGACAAAAATTAGAAGCAATGGCTAACCAAGATGTTTCTCCCCACGAGGCGGAAGTAGCTAAAGAAAAATTGAAAGCATTAAAGCCCGCGCCCCCTGAACCAACAATGTCGGTAAAGGTAAATGGCATTACATTTAATTTTGTTTCTGAGCCTGATCCGGGTGTAGGGGTATGGGACTCTTCCACAAATAGTTGGAAGTGGTTTAGACCAGAAGAATAATGCGCCTATAGTGTAATGGAAAACATACTCGGCTTCGAACCGATTGATGCGAGTTCGACTCTTGCTAGGCGCGCCAATTTAGAAGGTGATAATAATGCCTGCTAAAAGTAAGGCACAATTTAGAAAAATCGGGGCACTCTATAGTGCCGGTAAAGTATCTAGAAAAACATTAGAAGACTTCAATAAGGGTGTAAAATACTCTAAACTGCCCAAAAAGGTTAAAAAGAATAAGTAATATAATGCAGGCGGGAGGTACGGATATCTCACGGCTCTCATAAGGCCACTAACTCGGTTCGATTCCGAGGCTCTGCAACCAGCCCTATTTTTAGGGCTTTTATTTTTGCCAATTTTAAGGATACGATTATGGATATAAGTGAAGGCCGAATTAAGCGACTTCGTAATTTACCTACATTTAAAGGTAAATCAGATGATGAGATTAGAGAATATCTTTTAAATAAGCCTAAATCAGAAAG
>CAZRNW010000002.1:0-29017 GCA_964601535.1 uncultured Flavobacteriaceae bacterium | reverse complement strand
TGAAATCGAAAGAAATAGCAACAACACATTACACGAGCGATAATGGAAATTATTTTGCTTTGAGTGATGCGATGGGAAAAGATTTCAAAATATTTGATAAAACAGGAGAGCAAATATTTAATTTAAGTGACTCGAAGATTTTAATGCCGAATTGTTTTTTCATTGAGGAATTAGATCAGGTTATTATTACGGGCTCTTCTTCTTCACTCGCCATGTTTGTTGATTTGAAAAAGAAAAAGATTATTGGCTCTTTAGCTAATGCTGTTAACGATAACTTTTTTATGATTACACCTGATTATAAGTATATGGGCTCGAAAGATTTTATTAAGAACATCCGCTTTAAACGCCAGAGTGAAATTTATAGCTTCGAACAATTCGATGCGTATTTAAATCAACCGCATCAGGTGTTGCGGGCTTTTGGTTGTAAAGACAGTTCGTTAATTAAAGCTTATGAAACCGCTTATTTAAAACGTATGCGCGTACTGGGTATAAAGCCGGGGACGACTATTAATTTTTCTGCCGCGCCGGAATTTCAATATGTAAAATTACAAGAGGAAAAAGGCGGTCTGGTCAATTTTAATGTAAGCATTAATAAAGGCGCTACTAAATTAAAGCAATTGGATATTCTTAATAACGGCACTGTGGTTTTTACAGAAAAAATTCCCGAAGAACAAAGTTCTCATTACGAAAAAACAATAAAACTAGAAACCACATCAGGTATAAACCGTTTTGAATTTATTGTGAAAGATGAAGCGGGATTAGAAGGTCCGCGCGTACCCCGACTATACAACAATACAAGTAATATAAAACCAAATTTATACTTAGTAGTTATCGCCAGCGAAAAATTCAAGAATGCTAAATTTGATTTGTCATATGCGGTTAAAGACGCAAGTGATGTTTCGAAAACCATGGTGAACTCTAAGTCGTTTGGTAAAATAGAAGTTAAGAAATTATTTAACCAATCTTTTACCACAGATTCTGTAAAACTATTAAAAGACTTTTTCGCGAAAGCAACGATTAATGATGTTGTGATGGTCTTTTTTGCAGGACACGGTTACTTAGATGATGACCTTAGTTATTATTTCCCGACACATTATACTGATTTCACAGACCCAAAAATTAATTCGGTAAACTTTAAAGAATTTGAAAAACTGTTTAAGGAAATGAAACCTATTCGTAAATTAATGTTTGTGGATGCTTGTTTCAGTGGTGAAGTAGATGAAGATATTTACGAAATGGATGGTGATGATAAACCACAAAAAGACAAGCGTGATATCCGTATTTCAGGAACAACATTTGTGCAAAGCACAGCTTTAGAAATGTCGAAATCGATTTTCTCAGATTTACGTCAGAATTCCGGCGCAACTATTATTTCTTCAGCGGGCGGAACAGAGGCTGCATTTGAAGGTGAGAAATGGAACAACGGATTATTCACCCACTGTTTAATTGAAGGTATGACTAAGGGAAAAGCTGATGCAAACAAAGATCAAAAAATTATGCTGAGTGAATTACAAAAATTTGTTGCCGAAGAAGTAAATCAATTATCGAATGGAAAACAAACGCCGACTTATCGTGTAGAGAATACTGTTCTTGATTATGAGCTTTGGTAATTAATTTAAAGTAAGCCTTAGTCCGCCATAAACTCTAATGCCTTGTATGGGGGCATAGTTATACGACGGATCAAAGGTATAGCCATTTGGGTTTTCAATAAGATTGCCCGCCTTTTTATCAAAGGGATCGTTTGGACGCATAATGGGATGCTCGGGAAGGAAGTTCAATAAATTTTTTGCTCCCAAGTAAATCTCGAATTTATCATTAAAGGTTTTTGCGATTTGAAAATTCAACAGACAAAACCAGGGAGAATATTCCGGACGATAATCATTTGGTAATGTTGGTAAACGTTGCGGGCCGTACCAATTTCCCGTTACATCTAATTTAATATTTTGTTTTGGAAAAGTATATCCAACAATAATGTTTCCGCTCCATCGCGGTGATTGTAATTGCCAGCTTGCCATTTCTTTTCCTGTACTGTCTTTTGTAATGTTTTGTACATCGGCATAAGTAGCCCCCAAATTAAATTTGAAATTTCCTGCTCCAACTAATGAGGCGTTTAAAGAAGCGCCTCTCGAAAAAGCATAGCCGCTTAAATTATCATAAATTACCTTGTTCGGGTCTAAATCGTAATTTCCATAAATTTTATTGGTGAAATAATAATAAAACCAACTTGCGTCCCAAATTATCATAGAGGTTTTTGTGGCGTGCATTTTGTAAACCATATTTAATGAGCCGTTGTACGATTGCTCTGGTTTTATTTTATCCATGAACACCACTTCGCGAGCGCCTGTTAATGCGGCGTGATCCTCGGTAAATACATTTACAATTCTGAATCCTGTTCCGAAATTTAGTCTGAAAATTAATTTGTAAGACGGCGCCCATTTATAAGCAATGCGCGGCGAAGGGATGAATTTATATACCTCGTTATAATCTCCCCTGAATCCCAAAAGTAATTTATGTTTTGATAAAGTATCAATTGCTATTTCATCCTGCAAAAACAATCCGGCTGTGTTTGAGTTTTCAGGAATGTTCACTTTGCCGTCTTTGCTTTGCGTGACCGGAGAATTGTCGTCGAACCATAAATTTTTGTAAGCAACGCCAATTAATAAATCGTGCCGTTTTCTTCTTCCTATTAGTTTATTCCAATATGTTTGAGCGAATGCGGTTGACTGAAAGGCCATGAAAGAAGTGGTACCGTAGTATGAATCGTGGTCGTGCAAATTATATGACAACTGCGTAATTATTTTTTCTTTTACCGGCCATTCATATTTTGAAATAAATTCAGCGCGGTTGGTGAATATGCTTTCACCGTAAACGCTATCCCCTCCCCTGAATTGTTTGTCCCAATTCATTTGTCCGCCCCAACGGTCTTCATAAACATAGCGCCCCGCTATACTAAACTCACGATTATCTTTTCTATTAAAGCTAATTTTATTAAATGTTGAAATACGCTTTTGTAAAGTCACATCTGTAAAGCCATCTTTATTAATATCAATTGGTGAATCGTAATAATACACATTCACGCCGCTTAGTAAATTTGCTTTCTTTCCTAATTTTAATTTTGTACTCACATCCAAATTATTTTCCAGATATGAGGTTCCAAAATAATCCACATAAAATTTCGGAGCAAGTGATGGGTTTTTTGTAATTAAATTAATTGTTCCGCCCATTGCTTCCGAACCATATAATGCGCCGGCAGGACCTTTTGCAATTTCTAATCTTTCCATCATGCTCGCCGGAATCCCCATTAAGCCGTACACGGAAGAAAGCCCGCTCACGATTGGCATACCATCAATTAAAATTAAAGTATAGGGCCCCTCCATTCCGTTAATGTGAATATCGCCTGTGTTACAAACGTTGCAATTAATTTGTGGCTTTACGCCATTCACTAAACTTGTTGCTTCAAATAAATTTGCTGTGGCTGTTTTTTGGAAAAGCTTTGGGGTAACAATATCGATGTTAATCGGACTTTCATCCTTACTGATTTCTTTCATCGTGCCGGTTATCACAACCTCTTCAATGCCTTGTCCGGTAGAATCCGTCAGGCTTTTCTTTTTCTGCGAAAAAAGGCTTGTGCTCAGAAAAATCAGAACTATCAACAGCTTTTTCATCTCAAAACAAAGATACATTTAACCTAAATATATTTATTAGGTCTGCCTAATTTTTCATATATTTACACTATGATAAAAACATCGGATGAGAAGTATTTGAGAGCTATTTACCAGGTTAGTCACACCGAAGGAAACAGCAAGGTAACCCTAAGTGAATTGGCGTATTATCTGGATTTGAAGCCACCTACCGTATCAGAACGTATTGGAGTGTTGCAAGCCGAAAAATGGATTACATATAAGAAAAAGGAAGGGATTCAGCTAACCAAAGTTGGAGAAAAGGAAGCTTTGAATGTTGTGCGCAAGCATCGCATCTGGGAAACTTTTTTACATAAGGTTTGTAAATTTAGTTGGAGCGAAGTACATGAATTAGCCGAACAACTACAAAATGTAAATTCAGAAAAGCTAATCGACAGGATTTATGAATTAAGTGGTGCTCCGAGGTTTGATCCGCACGGTGATCCTATTCCTGATAAAAGCGGAAAATTACCGGTGAGCGAAAGACGTCCTTTATTAAATAGTGTTGAAGGCTGTAAGTGCATTGTGCTCGGCGTAAATGAAGACAGCACAGAGTTTTTAAATTACTTAACTGATTTGAAAATTGGCTTGAATGAAAAATTATCAGTAGAAAAAGTTTTTGGTTTTGATGGCTCTATGAAAATAAAATACAGAAACAACGAAAGCGTTATTCTTTCCCCAAAAGTTGCCGAGAAAATTCAAGTTACTTGCATTAAACCAAACTGTGAGTGCAAGCATTAAATTTTCGCACCAATACTTACAAAAACAGTTCTTCCGTTTGCGGGCATTAAGCCCGGACCAGGATATCCGCCTGCTCTGCGAGTGAAATATGCCACATCGCCAATGTTATTTATTCCCGCTTTAAAATTGAATTTTTTAAGAAACAAACAGGTTAAAGAGGCGTCCATAACCATGTATCCTGGAACTTTTCCAACAGTGCCAACGGTATTTGCTTTTTCTGTATTTGGGGCATCAGAAAAAACCTCACTAACCTGACTCAGCTGAAATGTTGCAGAAATCTTTTTATAAATATAAGTAGCTCCATACCGACCAATATTTTGTGGGGCATACTCAACGCGTTTATTATGAATCGATTTTGTGATGTCGTTTGCAATCGCAGGATTATCCCAGCGCGTATATTTTGCATCAACGTAGGCATACGATGCATAAAGCGTGAGGTAACCAACTTTTGATTTTGCGGTGAAGATTCTAATCGGGTCAATCTCAACAAATAGTTCTGCTCCCTGACTTACCGAAGTGCCAATATTGGTTTTAAAGTTTGCTCCGTTTTGAGTGATTGTACCAATTCGGTTATCATACAACAAATAAAAACCGCCAACATCAAAACTTAACCAGTCTTTAATTTTTCCTCTGTAACCGCCGTCAATATTATATCCTGAGCCGTCTTTTAAGTTCGGATCGATTACTTCGGTGGTTGCCGAAGGAGTTAATTCAGAATATGTAACAGGCCTGTATGACTGACTATAGTTTGCATAAAAATTAGTTGTGCTTGTCATTAAAAATTCTGCCCCTGCCCCTAATAACAAAACATTGCGTTCACGCTTAAGCGGCGCAAACGTTCCGGTAGCCGAAGTGTTTAAATATCCTGATGCAGACGAAGAAATAATTTCGTAACGAACACCCGGCGTAATGGTTAAACGCTTGCATAATTTGAACATGTTCTCAATATAAAACGCATAATTGTCTGTTATATAATTATACTGCTTTGTATATTCTTTTCCGTTTGATAATGCGGTAACCGTTAAGTCATAATCGTTTCCGCCTGTTCCGGTACCAACCTGGCGCCTGAACATGTCGCCACGGTAAACGCGAACACCAGCGCTCATGGCGCTTTTTTGTTTAAACAAATTATACATTTGAAGGTAACGCAACTCGCTTCCGTAATTTGTATAATTATCACGGTCAAGTTGTCTTGGGTTATAAGAGTTGATTGCCATATTAAAAGTGTCGGCCACATTTAATCCCTTCATAAATCCAACACTGTTTCTTTCGGCCAAAATACCGAATACCTTCAGGCTGAGTTTTGTATTTTCGCCAATGTTATAATCAGCACATAAATTTGCAACATTCCACGGAGCGGCAATCCAGTTACGATTACGAATCGATTGCTGTGAATCTGCATCAAATAATGAGTCTGTCAGTCCTCCCGGTTGCTGGCTTAAATATGAGCTGCGGGTATACTGAATCCCAATGTTTAATTTTGGAGTTACCGAATAATTTAAGGCAATGTACCCTGCATTAATTTCATAACGGTTGTTTTCCCTCCACCCCTCTGAACCGCGGTGCTGAAAGAAAGCATAGTATGAGAATTTTTTATAAGTACCGCCCAAAGCATTATATGAATTAAATAACCCATAAGTACCAACTGTTTGCTGTGTTTCAAAAACTATTGGTTTATATGGACTGCCTTTTTTCATTACATAATTTAGCAAGCCGCCGAACTGTGGGCCAAATTGCAATGAGGATGCGCCACGGATAACTTCAATTTTTTCTACGCCTTCTAAGGGCGGACTATAATACGCTTCCGGATAACCAAAAGTTTCTCCGCTTATGTCTCCGCTGTTTTGACGAACATTAAATTCCCATGAGCGATTCGGGCTTAAGCCGCGTGTTGAAACGCCAACCTGAATTCCTGACCCATCATTTTCCCAAACCGTAACGCCGGGAACTTTTCCAAAAACCTGACGTGAATTGTTTACAGAAAGATCCGCATCGATGTTTCCTAATTTAATAACTTCGTTTTTCTTTCCTGCAAAAATACAAGTGCCCTGTGTTTCGGGCATACGTTCAATTTCGTTTTTTAGCGGCTTCTCGTTTATTTCGATTTCCGGCAAACTAACTGTTTTTGCAGAATCGTTTTCTTGTGCATATGAAGAGAGGGCAATTACAAAAAAAAGATTAAGTACTATATAGCGCGATTTCATAACGTATAAATTTTACGCTACAAAAGTGTTATTTATAATGATTCTAAAAAATACCTAAAACAAGGTATTTTGTCCTTTTATGATGAAAATCAGGTTTTTAGGTTGGCTTTTGAAGGGATTTCAGGCTATTAACCCTCCCTTAAGGCTTAGTTACCTTCTTCAGGTTAACGTAATAATTACGGTTAACAGAAACCTCATCTTCTTCCGGTAATCCAATTGAATTCCATTTTTCAGTTGGGCGAAATAGTAAACTGTTTTTTCCAATATTAATTCGAACAGGCATATTAAATCCTTTCACACAATTACTCCATCTCAAATATAAAATTTTGTCTTTCCAATAGTATTCAAAGGTTGGGATTTGGGTGGTCCGTAAATATTGATCAAATACTTTGGTTAAATCCAATTTCAAAAATTTAATCATATAGGCTTCTACTTCTTGAGTAGTGGTAGTGCTGTGCCAAAATGTTTTATTGATATCGTTAAGAAATGCGCGCCATAAACTATCGTTGTTTACAATTTGCCGGATTGTGTGCAACATATTCCCCGCTTTACAATACATGTCACCGGAACCATCGCGGTTAACTTCGTAATCACCAATTATCGGGACATCATTATCAATCCCTTTTCTTGAGCCTATTACGTAATCCGCTCCCGCATCTTTCCCAAATAAATATTCGGTATACAAGTTCTCCGAGTAATTTGTAAATCCTTCGTGTATCCAATTATCCGCAACATCTTTTGCTGAAATATTATTTCCGAACCACTCATGACCCGATTCATGAACAATTATAAAATCCCATTTTAATCCCCAGCCCGTTCCGGAAAGATCTCGTCCCATGTATCCTTTCACATAATTATTTCCATAAGCAACAGCGCTTTGATGTTCCATTCCCAAATGCGGCGCTTCTACCAATTTATAGCCGTCTTCATAAAAAGGATATTTGCCGAACCAGTGCTCAAAACACCTGAGCATTGTTTTTGTTTCCTGAAAATGAATTTTCGCTTTTTCTAAATTATAATCAAGCACCCAATAATTAATATCTAATAAGCCGCCCTTGCCATTAAGAGTGTCTTTAAAATTCACATATTTTCCGATGTAAGGAATGATGCTATAATTATTAATTGGGTTGACAACTGCCCAGTTCCATGTTTTTGTTCCATTACCATTATCAAGAGATGAACGCAATCTTCCGCCCGCAACCGCCACTAAATCTTTTGTTGCCGTAATAAAAAACGAAACGCTGTCCGGTTCATCGTACATGTGATCTTTATTCGGAAACCAAACGCTTCCGGCCATACCCTGACACGCAATTGAAACCCATGGATTTTTATTTTTGTCTTTTTTCCAAATTAATCCGCCATCCCAGGGCGGCAATTTGGCTACGCGCGGTTTACCATGAAAATAAAATGTTATTTGTTGCAGATCATTTGCGGTTTGTTCATGCGTCAGGGCTATGAAGTAAGCGTCCCCGTCTTTTTTCCAAGTACATTTTTTATTGTTCTGAACTGCGCTGTCTAAAATCATCGGCTCCCGCAAATCGATATGCATGGTTTGCAAGGGAGATAAAACTTTGTATGTTGTTTTATTGAATCCACTTACAGAGCTGTCTTTCTCGTTGAACGAAGCGTGTAATTCGTAATGCAATACGTTCCACCATTCTCTTTCTTTCGTAATTTTTCCGCGCAAAGAATCGGTGTGCGTGTATTTGCTTTGAGAAAAAACAAATGCCGGAAATAATAATATAATAATCGATATGCGCATTCCCCTAAATTAATTTATTTTTCTATTCATCTATTACCCCCCTTTGGGTGATTTGCTTTTGCTTATTACTCAGTGTCATCTGAATTATACTTATCAAGAACGATGCGCGCTAAAAACAAATGCCCGGTTTTATTTAAATGTTCATCGGTATCCCAAAACAATTTCCTCTCTATCATTTCAAATTGTGTTGTAACGTTTATACAATGTATTTCGTTCCTTCTTAACCGAGCATCAAGGCTATCTGTTAGTCCGCGGTTAATGTTAATTTCCGTATTGCCCCATCCGGATTTGTTAATTACTTTCTCCCTAAAATCTTTCTCTGTTTCTAGTTTTGAGGGTAACAGGATGACAAGAAGCGCTGTTCCATTCTCTTCACATTGCTTTTTTATTTCAAGGAGATTTTGTTCCGCAATAGTAAGCGCCTTTTCTTTTTTATCAGGAAAGTTTTTAAAAAATAAAATCTGATTGGTCGACTGTGTCGAAGCCATTTTTGTTTTCCATTGAAAAATCCCTTTTTTCAGTCTGTACCAAAAAGTTTGTAAAGACGGAATTACTTTTTGATTTTCCTCATCGTAAAGATAGCCTTCGATAAAATCATTGCCCGTATAAACTGTTACAATAAATAAATCCGTCTTAAGATTGGCGTACTTTTTAATAACGCCGAAATAATTCTGAAAACTATAAAAGCCTACGCCGGCATTTATCACCTCCGCTTTTTTATCGTTTTGAAATTTATTTAATTCTGCCTCTAAAACATTAGGAAATGTTTCGTTTGTGTTTACAACACCATCGATGTGCGAATCGCCGGTGACAATAATACGAAACACGCTGTCGGATTTTTGTGCTACTGTGTTTTCTGATTCTACAAATCCGAAATTATTCGTTTGTTTTTTTATCGAATCGCTTTCCGGCCAAAAATAAGAAACGCTGAATTCAGGAGTATGACTGTGTCCTGTAATTTCGTCTTGAACATAATAAGGATCGGATTCTATTAAAGAAGCGAATTCGTGGATTTTATACTTTTCGTAAACAACAGCAATTACAAAAAAAAGAATTAAAGTCAGGCCAACTGCTACAAATATTTTTAAAATCTTTCTCAGTGTTTTAAAGTTTATTAAAAAGAAGCAGGGCGCTGTTTTCTTTTTTTCGCATCAAATCTGAATCGGTTTTGCTTTTATCCTTATAGCCACACAGATGCAAAACGCCATGAATCATCACGCGGTGAAGTTCTTCTTCAAATTTAACGCCAAATTTTTCCGCGTTTTCTTTAACTCTGTCCACACTAATAAAAATATCGCCGGCAATTTTTTTCTCTTCATTATAATTGAAGGTGATGATATCGGTATAGTTATCGTGTTTAAGAAATTGAAGGTTTATTTTAAGCAGCGATTCGTCCCGCATAAAAGTATAGTTGAGCTGTTTAAGGTTTCTTTTTTCTTTTTTAACTACCATTGAAATCCACAGTTTGAGCTTGGCTTTATTTTTGAGTCTGAAAATAATATTGTCGTTCGAGAAATTGATGGCCATCTTATTCAAGTGTTGAATCCGCTACGACTTTGGGTAATTCGCCGTTGTTTATTTGTTTGATGTATTCTTCCGTTTTTGAAACGGAATTTCGGTAATTGTTCAAGCTTAAATTAAGTGCTTTAATATTCTGCTCAATTGTCTTAATTAACTCGTCGGCGTGTCCGCATTCAGAATTAAAGAACGATTGTACCACATTCAGCTGAACATTGTTTTCTTTTAAGTCGAAAGATAATTTCTGAATTTGTGTGATGCTGGTTTCGGTTTGCTTTATTAATTCTGTTTTGCTTTTAATAAATTCGCCTATCGTGATGCCTGATTTAATAAATAATTGCAGGGCGTTTCCCTCCGTTTTTCCAATCGTATCTTTAACGTTGCTCTTAAGAAAAGTATGATAGTTTTCAAATTTCGAATATGGTAAATTTTCAATGGCTTGTTCCGATTTTTTCAGTTCATTTAGTTTTACCTGCAAAACTATTTTTGTGCTGTCGAGAATCGCTGTTTCTTTTTCGTAATAATTCGTGTGCTTACACTGCACCAAAAAAAATGAAAGCAAAATTATTATTGGAAAAAATCTCCTCATTTAATTAATGATTTCAAATCCGGTGTATGGAATCAAAACTTTAGGAACCTTAATTCCTTCTGGCGTTTGGTTGTTTTCTAAAATCGTAGCGACAATTCTTGGTAATGCCAATGCGCTTCCATTTAAGCTGTGCGCTAATTGCGTTTTGCCATCAGTGCCTTTAAATCTGCATTTTAATCTGTTGGTTTGAAATGATTCGAAATTAGAAACAGAACTTACTTCCAGCCAGCGTTGTTGAGCGGCGCTCCAGGTTTCCATGTCGTACGTTAAAGCAGAGGCAAAACTCATGTCGCCACCGCATAATTTCAAAGTACGAAAAGGCAATTCTAATTCGGTTAAAATTCCTGCCACATAATTTCTCATCTCTTCTAAAATTTCGTAAGATTTTTCAGGGTGAGCAATCTGAACAATTTCTATTTTATCAAACTGATGCAGGCGATTTAAGCCGCGCACGTCTTTTCCGTAACTCCCCGCCTCTCTTCTGAAACAGGGTGTGTATCCACAATTCTTAATCGGTAAATCACTTTCCTTCAAAATTACATCTCGGTAAATATTGGTTATTGGAACCTCGGCGGTTGGGATTAAATATAAATTATCGGTTTGTGCATGATACATTTGTCCTTCCTTATCAGGCAATTGTCCTGTTGCGTAGGCGCTGTCTTCGTTCACCATAATTGGCGGCTGAACTTCCATGTAGCCCGCTGCGGTTGCTTTGTCTAAAAAATAATTAATGAGAGCGCGTTGCAGCCTTGCGCCTTTTCCTTTGTAAACCGGAAATCCTGCGCCGGTTAATTTTACGCCTAATTCAAAATCAATTAAATTATATTTTGTGGTTAGTTCCCAGTGCGGAACAGAACCTGAGGGCAAAGTTGGTTTTGCGCCGTGTTCAAAAACAACTTCATTATCTTCCGGTGTTTTTCCTGCCGGGACTTTTATACTTGGCGTATTCGGAACCTGAACTAATAATTGTTGGATTTCGCTTTCGATTGACTTTAATGCTTCGTCAAGTTGTTTTTCTTTTTGCTTCAGCTCCGCGGTTTTTGCTTTTTGAATTTCGGCTTCTTCTTTTTTACCGCTCTTCATTAATTCGCCAATTTGTTTAGCGATTACGTTTGCTTCTGCTTTAATGGCATCGCCTTCTTTTTGTGAAGCGCGGCGGGCATTGTCAAGCTCAACAACTTTATTAATTATGCTTTCAGCGTCTTTAAAGTTTTTGATGGCGAGGCGCTTCAGGGCCTCGTCTTTATTATCACGGATGTAATTTAATTGTAACATAGAACTATTTGAAAACTACAATTTGATTGCTGATTGGTTTATTGTTTATTTGAATGGTGAGGAAATAATTTCCTGCACTTAGATCGCTAATGTCGATTTCGTTTTTATATTCTCCGGGCGCTTGCTTCCCAAAATTCTTAGTAATTATGCTTTTACCATTTGCGTCAATAACAGAAATTACAATGTCAGAAACCTCCAATAAATTATACTTTAAGTTTATAAGATTACTTGCAGGATTTGGGTAAAGAGAATATTCCATTTGGGTTTTCACTTCAACAATTCCGGTTGGAGAATAATTAATATTCCAAACAACCGAATAAGAATGTAAAGAAGGGTGGTTAATATCTTTGGTTAATCCTGTTGTGTCAATAACCGTCACCTTTAATGTGTTTGCTCCTGGAGTTAATGATGCGCTGTTAAGTAATATTGAATCTGTGTTGTTGGAAATCGTTGTTGTGTTTAATTCCCATTTGCGTTTTAATGTATTGGGGTTTGGTTTTATTAGGGTTGTTTTAAACCATTGCGAACCGGCTGTGAAAGTAATTGTACTTGCATTAGAAGGCGCATAAGCATCAATCGGATTCGTTAGTGTATGAATTTTTTCAATGATTGTTTGTGAACACACCGGACAAAACGGAGATCCTAAATATTGCATCTTACAATTTTGGTGTGGACGAAACCACAAGTTCGATGGGGACGTTGTTCCGTATGGATAAACAGAAACCGTGTTAATTCCAACCCAAGGGCTCCATTTTACTGTTGCTGTGTTGCTATTCGCCGTTCGGTTTGGTGACTCGCCTCCCGTAAACCAATATTCATCTGCAAGTCCTGCAAATGAATGTCCGATCTCGTGTGCTAAAATTTCAGGAGAAGATGCGTTCATAGAAGAAGTAGCAAAAAAACCTCCGGAACCTCCATAAACTGTACTGTTTCCTAAAACCACTATTTGATTATATGCGGGGAACCAGGTTGATAAAACAGATGTGATTGAAGAGGAGCTCCCCGGTACTAAAAGACGATGTATGTTACTAACATCAAACCTCGTATTAAAATAATTTGTTACGCTCACAATGGGCGTGGCGGGTTCTGTTACATCGGTTGCGGTGCCCGCGTGATTTATGCCGCTTTGCGGAGAAACACATTTTATTACAAACACATTAAAATAATTTTTGTAATAACTAAACGGCGCCACGTTCAATAAATAATTTGAAGTTGAAGTTGCGTCGGTTACTTCCTGAGCGGTTTGCGTGTTATCGTAACCGTCACCTAAAATAACAAGGTTGATGCGTTTGTTTATCGCGCCAGATTTCAAAAGCGTATCAACGCCCACAACAGATTGGGCTGTGATAACAAAACAAAACAAGCACAACAAAAGTGTAAGTTTATTTTTCATTTTTTAAAATGGTTTCAAGCGTTTGTGTTTTGTTAATGGTTTCCGTTATCTTAATTTTTTCGTAGGGCGAATAATAAGGGACGCGGATAGCCATATCCGCCTCCGATAAAGATACCAATTTTGACTCTATTTTCCCACTCTCTTCATAAACATCAAATTTACGGTAGAGGGGGTGTTCTAAGTAGGCCTTTATCACGTTTCCTTCTTTGTCTTTTATTTCTATGAATAAATAAGATTGTTTTCTTGCCGCCTCCTCATCAATTAAGTAATTTATTTTTGTGTCAACCACCTTAATGTTGTTTATTGTAATAACGGTTTTTTTGGTAAGCGAGTCGTGCTTAAATTTAAAATCATAAAAAGCGGTTTTCTCTTCTGATCTGGTTTTAGTGGTTTTTATTTTTTTTGTTTGGCATGCAGATAGTGCCGTAAGCAAAAGTGCCGCAACAATAAAATATGTTTTGTGTTTTTTCAGATTATTAAAATAAAAAAGCCTGACGGAAACCCGACAGGCTATTAATAAAAACTATTAAGCGTTTGGGTTCTTATGCTTGCGCAGGAACAACCGAAACGTACGATTTATCGTTTCTTTTCTTTTTGAAAACTACAACGCCATCAGTTAACGCGAACAATGTATGATCTTTACCCATACCAACGTTCTCGCCCGGATTGTGTTTAGTTCCGCGCTGACGCACGATGATGTTTCCTGAAATACAAGTTTCACCACCGAAAATTTTAACGCCTAAGCGCTTGCTGTGTGATTCGCGACCGTTCTTTACTTTACCTTCACCTTTTTTGTGTGCCATTTTTTTATAAGTTAAAAGTCAAAAATTAAAAGTCAAAAGACCTCAACGTTTGATCGGTTAATTAATTAATCTTTTTTCTTAGTTACTTTTTTTGCTGCTGCTTTTTTAGCGGGCGCTTTTTTCTCTGCTACCACTTCTGTTGCTTTAGTATGTTTAGCAGGAGTTCCAACGCGAACCTTTTTTTCAACTTTAATTTCGTCTTTTAAAGTTTCGCCTTTGTTTAAAATTCCTTGCACTAAAATTTGTGTAAAAGATTGACGGTGGTTGTTCCATTTCTGGTAACCCTTACGGCGTAATTTTTTAAACACAATAACTTTATCACCTTTAAGGTGCTCAATAACGGTGGCCGCAACTTTGGCGCCATCCACGGTAGGGTTTCCAACTGAAATTTTTCCATCGTTGTCAACTAGTAACACTTTGTCAAACTCCACTTTAGAACCCTCGTTAGCCTCAAGGCGGTGAACGTATACTTTATTTCCACGTTCCACTTTAAACTGTTGCCCGGCTATTTCTACAATTGCATACATAGGGTTGTTTTTTTACATTTTTAAATTGGGAGGGCAAAGATAGGCCATTAAGAGGGTAATTACAAGCCTTTTTGAACAAAAAAGGGGGTTTTGAACAATCGCGGCGCTTTTTGCCGTATCTTTGACCATGGAAAACGGCAAACTCGTCATATTTTCAGCCCCGTCTGGTTCCGGTAAAACCACTATAGTCAGACACTTACTAAAGGTTTTTCCAAATCAGCTGGGTTTCTCAATTTCAGCCACCAGCCGCCCTAAAAGAGGGGTTGAAGAAAATGGCAAAGATTACCACTATTTTAGCCCTGAAGAATTCAAGAAAAAGGTAGATGCCGGTGATTTTTTAGAGTGGGAAGAAGTTTATGCGGGCTCCTGTTACGGTACATTAAAAAGTGAAGTAGAAAGTATCTGGAAAAAAGGTAAGGCGGTTATTTTTGATATTGATGTAGAGGGTGGATTAAATCTTAAAAACCAATTTGGGAAAAATGCCCTTGCTGTTTTTGTAATGCCGCCAAGTATAAAAATTCTTGAAGAGCGTTTGCAAACCAGAAGCACAGATAGCCCCGAAAGCATCGCCCGCCGCGTTGCAAAAGCCGAAGCAGAAATTAAAACCTCGCAATTATTTGATACTTCCATTTTAAACGAAAGCCTCGAAAAAGCTTTTGCCCAGGCAGAAAAAGTTGTTGCCGATTTTTTGAATTCAGCTAAATAAAAAATCCCTCCCGTCTCCGGAAAGGATTTTCAAAATGGAATTTATTTTAATTAAGCAGTTCCTGTTTTTCTCACCCCTGCTGTTTTTGTTACGCCGGCACTTGTTTTCACGTTCTTGCTGCTGTCTTTTAAATTGGCTTTTGCTATTCTGTTTTTTTCTTCGGCAGTTTTAATTGCCTTATTATCTTCGCCTTCTTTACCTGCCTCTTTCTCTTTTAAATTCCCGGTTGTTTGTAAAACCGTGTACCAGTTAAATAATTTACGCATATTGCTCACGTAAACACGTTCTTTATCGTAATCTGGTAATATCTGCGCGAAGTAAGCGATGATTTCTTTATCATCAGCTTTTGAGTTTACACACGGACCGCCTTTTTCTTTTTCGAAAACGGCTGTGATAATTTCTTCAATGGGTTTATCGTCTCCGGTTGTATACATTCCAATATCAGCCAGGGTTGATACTTTGGTGGTAGAATTAATATTTGTTCTTTTCTTATCGGCTAAGCCTTCAATAATTATTCCGTTTTTGCTTTGTGCAATAATTTTAAAAAGCCCGGGCTGTCCTGAAATGGAAATTATTCCTGTTAAATCAATCATCTTTCTTAAATTTTGGATAACAAATGTACTGTTTTTTTATAAGGATTTTAGTCTATCGTGACAATTCTCAATGTTTTTATACATGCCGCTGAAAAAACGATACCGTTCTTTTTCTGCGACGCCGCTTATTAAGGTGCTCTTTTTAATGATGTTTCTCATCCAGTGTTCCGTCTCATCACAAAACTCGTGGTTGTTGGTGGTGAGTGAATTCATGGTGTTGAAAGAGATATATGTATAATTCACATTCGGCATTTTTACATAAATGCAATTAGTCCCCAAAACCACTTCGCTGCTATAAAGCTGATAGTTTTCGGTCTTGGCGCTAACTTCTTTCCGTCCGCCTTCCGCACTATGTTCAAGGTATTGAACCATTTTTTTTATTTCTTCCAAAATTTCCAAAGCGTCGCTTTTGTTTTTAAAAACACCGCTGTCAACATAAAATTCTAATTGTTTTGTTGCGGTTAAAATGGTTTCGTTGGTCCAAATTTCTACCGAAGGAACTCTTTTATATTCGGCAGAGCACTCAAGGGCTATATCAATAAGGTTTTTTGGAACGAATCCAAATTCAAATTTTTTTCCCTGATAATCCGGCACGTTTAATACACTGCGCTGCCAGTAAAATAATTTAAACTCAATGAATTTCTGACTAAAAAAAGAATGAAAAATCGGTACCTCTTCGGCAACATAAACTATTTTCCGGTCTTCAAACGTGTTTAATAATTTAAGGTGGTTTAAAATGCGCATTAAATATTTTTCAAAATTTTCAGCGCTGTCGGTTAGCTTTGTATAAGCAAAGGTAACCGTGTCGCTCAAGTTAGAAAAAACACTGTC
This sequence comes from uncultured Flavobacteriaceae bacterium, assembly GCA_964601535.1. Lineage (GTDB taxonomy): Bacteria > Bacteroidota > Bacteroidia > B-17B0 > Aurantibacillaceae > JAHEYG01. The sequence continues at coordinate 12,395 of CAZRNW010000002.1, read as the reverse complement.
GACCGAAATATTATATTTCTTAGTCAGCTTATAAACCTCGTCAATACTTAAATCCGTTTCGCTTCGTATTCTTCTGTAAGCACTATCCGTGCTTATTTCTAAAATCTCGGCCATTTCCTCTGCAAGTCCAACGTTTTTTGGGAGGTTTTCTTTCAGTTTTTGAATGAAAATTTCCTGTAGCGGCAGTTTTTTAAGGGTTTTTGCCATTATTATTATTTTGTTTTTGTGATAATTAAAGGTACTGTTTTTTACATATTAAGCAAGTTATAGTGCTCCTTTTTGCAAAAATCGCAAAACCCCTTTCTTAAAACTTGTTAAACCCAATGATAATTGCGTTACGGTCTAAATTCTAAACGCAAGTAGCGCAAATCAATTACTTAGGCTGTAGCCGCTAAAGTAGTTTTGAACCATAAAACAAAACCAAAAAGCCATGAAAACAAACATTAAATCTTTAGTATGCGCTATCCTGTTTAGCGCTCCTGTTTTAGCACAGGATGTAATTATTTTTAAAAACGGTGAAGAATTAAAAGTAAAAGTAAAAGAGGTAAGCCCTACTGCTGTTATTTATAACAAGTACGACAACCTTAATGGTCCCGTTTATTCAGAATCAAGGTCGGCCATCTTTATGGTAAAGTACGAAAACGGATCGAAAGATGTTTTTTCTGATTCGGCTCCCGAGCCGGTTGAAATAATGCCGGAGACTACTGCACAACCCGTAATTGATAATCCGGGAAGTAACGACTTGATTGTTTTAACAAGCGGAGAATATATTTATTGCACGATTGACAGGACAACTAAAACGCATATTTTTTATCATATACCAAAGCGCGGACCGGACGTGGTCGGTTTTGAAGAATTATCAGGCGTTGTAAGCTATACTAAAAAGGGTGTTGTCACCACAATTGGTGCTGCGCGCTCAAAGAATCCAATTGTTCCTCAAAATAATAATTCAAGCGAAGACCCGATTCTTGAAGAAAGAAAATATGGCGGACCGCGAGTTGGCTTAACGGTTGCGGGCGACGGCGCTTTATCAAGTGCGCTGGAAGCAGAGGGAAAAAGAAATTACTTTACACAATTCGGATGGCAATTCGAAAAGCGTGTTTTCACTCTCAAAAACGGATTATCGGGGATGTTTGAGTTTGTTCCGATGATTGGCGGATTAGACATGGGGAAATTTATTCCTTCGGCTTCTGCATTTATCGGCTTACGAACAAAAGAAGGATTTGAATTTGGAGCCGGTCCAAACCTCGCTATTTTTCATGGTAAAAATTTAGAGGGCAGAAATTCTACCTCTGCAAATTTCGGGATAATTATTGCGGCGGGGTTTTCGTTAAAAGCGGGAAATGTTTATTTCCCCGTTAACCTTGCTTTTGTGCCATCAGTAACAAAACAACAAAGTGTTTATAATCCCGCTACGCGCCAAACCACGCAGGTACAATATGAAACAGGAATGAAGTTTACCCTTTCCGTTGGATTTAACAGCAGAAAAGGATAAAATTTTAAACAAATATTTTAATTCGTTTTATGAAAACATTTTCAGCTATATTTTTTATTTGCGCTGCGTTTATTTTTTCCTCTTGCAACAAAAAAAACAATCCTGAACCTGCTCAAAATAAACCAATCGAGAGCGAACAGGAATACTGTGGTCCGTACGGGAAAATAAGCGCGTGGAAAAGCATTGGCGGTGACACCTTGTTTACTCAAAAACTAACCCTCACCTACTTCTATACCGAACAGGCAAATCCATGTGCGGTTTATTACTACTCACAAAACTATTCGTTATGGAACGATTATGATTATACGCTTTCGGTAAACAGCTGTCTTGTTGTTAACGATACGCTAATAATGATAGATATTGATACTAACAAAAAAGCAATTTTTAAAAGGGAAGGATAAAATCATGAAAAAAACATTTTTTATACTAATAGTGCTTTTTGCTTGTGGCAACGTGTTTGCCCAATCAAAAAAATTATCGGCGGCAATATTAAGCATGGATGCGCGCGGCGTAGGTTTTGATGATAAACAAATGGGAAGTTTATTGAGGCTTGAATTAGAAAAGCTTGATACGTTTCAGGTGGTAGACCGGTACGACATTAATTATTTTATGGAGAAAAAAGCAAAACAGGTTTATGACAGTCTGTATAAATCTTTTTATGCAGGAAATCCAAGAAAGGCCGACAGCTGTTACAAAAAGGTTTATTACGAGGTGCAGCAGAATTTCGAGTACTGTTTCAGTAAATCTTGTCTTGTTGAAATGGGAAAGGTTTTTAATACGGATAAAATGTTAACGGGAACCGCTGAAAGGTTTGGGGAAATTGTTGTCGTAACGCTTCGTTTAATTGACGTGAAGAGCGCTTCCATTGAAAAAACACAGGTAAACGAATATCTTCATTTGCCAAATGAATCTCCCTTGATTATACGGATGTCGCTGTTACAATTATTTAAACAGCCATTTGATGCTGAGCTTTTAAAAACAATCAGCAAAAAAAACAATTACGAAAGCGCGCTCAATAATCATAATAAGATCAGCGTTAATTTAAATGGTCCGCGCAGCGGCTGTACCGTTTTTACAGGTAAAACGGCAAAAATTATTGAGGCCCCAAAAGAAGAAGGTGGATTTGATGCTTATCCTGTAATGTTTCAGTTCGGTTATCAATTTGAAAAACAATATTTGAACGAAGGAAGCTATCAGGCTCTGTTTGAGTTTTTGCCGACTATAACTGGATTTAATCAAAACGTTTTTATTCCTTCGCTAACAATCATGAATGGTTTCCGCGAAAACAGGTTTGGCTGGGAAATTGGTTTTGGACCTTCATTTGCGCTTACTACAAAAGCAAACGGATATTATGATTCGGAAAAGAAATGGCAGTTAGAAAAAGCCTGGAATGCCGAAGAGCAGGGGAAAAATCCAAACACCATTACTACGCGGTTAGACAGCAGAGGAAATCCGGAATTAAATTCTTTTTTCATTGTCGCCATCGGAAAAACATTCCGTTCCGGAAGATTAAATATTCCTCTTAATGCATATTACATCCCGAGCAAAGACGGCGATCGCTTTGGGTTTTCGGTAGGCTTTAATGCTAAACGAAAAGTATAAACATTTTTATTGTCTGATTAAAAAAATTAATATGGAAAAGTTGCTGTATAAAAAAACTGTTTTCCTTACCGGTGCCGCCGGATTATTGGGAAGTCACGTAACGCGAGAATTACTTCTGCGTAATTATTCCGTAGTCGCTTTTGTTGAAGCTGGAAAAGAACCCTCAACGCTGTTAGGGCTTAGTGGTGTTAGGTTTATTTATGGAAATATATTAAACAGAAAAGAAGTTCTTGAAGCTTCAAAAAACTGCGAATACATAATTCACGCCGCCGCAAGCACAGCCGTTATGCCTGCTAGGTCGGAAATCATAAACCGGATTAATATTTCTGGCACACAAAACATTATTAATGCCGCCATAACCAACTCTGTCAAAAAATTAATTTATGTAGGAAGTGCGAATACGTTTGGTTACGGCTGCCTTGAAAATCCGGGTAACGAAACAAATCCTTTTTGCGGGGATAAATTTGGGCTAGATTATATCGATAGTAAATTTGAAGCGCATCAGCGTGTTTTAAATGCGGTTAAATATAATCGTCTTCCCGCGGTAATTGTTTGTCCCACTTTTATGCTTGGTAAATACGATTCGAAACCGGGCTCGGGTGCGATGGTGGCTTCGGTTCATAGTGAAAAACTACCGGGATATTCTGCCGGCGGAAGAAATTATGTTTACGTTGCTGATGTGGCGGTAGCTGTTGTTAATGCTATTGAGCTGGGGAAAATTGGCGAGTCTTACATACTCGGAAATAAAAATATGGATTATAAAACCGCTTTTGGTTTAATTGCTAAAACTATTGGTGTAAAGGCGCCGGCAATTAAAATGCCGAAGTTTTTGGTGTTGGCGTATGGTGCAATTTGTTCGGTGCTAAGTTCGGTTTTCAAAAAACAAATGCCGGTGAATTTTCAGATGGCGCGAATTGCTAACGAAGGTTTTTATTACGATTGTTCGAAAGCCGTTGCTGAATTGCGCATGCCGCAAACACAAATTGAAATTGCAATTAGCGAATGTTATAGCTGGTTAATAAAACAGAACTTATTAAATAAAAAATAACCGTGTCTGCAGCATTTCTAAATAAAGTTGTGATAGTAACCGGCTCTGGTAGCGGAATCGGGAAAATGACTGCTGAACATTTTTGTAAAAATGGCGCGAGTGTTATTTTAAATGGCCGTAATGAAGCCAAATTAATACAAGCCGCTAATGAATTCAAATCGCTTGGTTACGAAGTAGATTATTTTGTGGCAGATGTGACCGACTTTAAAGAATGCGAGGCGCTTGTTGCCTATACTATTAAAACATACGGAACAATAAATGTGCTTGTAACAAATGCCAGCATTAGTATGAATGCGCGTTTTGATGAAATGAAGCCTGAGTTATTTAAAAAAGTATTAGACAGTAATATTTACGGAACAACGTTTCCTCTTTATGCTTGCCTCGATATTTTGAAACAAACAAAAGGTTCGGCTATTTTTATTAGTTCGGCGGCCGGACTATATGGTATGCCAACGGCTTCCGCTTACAGTGCGGGTAAAATGGCGCTTACTGCAATTCATCAAAGTCTTAAATCTGAATTACACAAATTCAAAATTCATCTGGGAATTGTTTATGTAGGATTTACTGAAAACACAGATGATAAAAAACTGATGTCTGCAAACGGTGATTGGTTGCCCGTTCCAAAACGATTATCTTTTCTGCAACAACCACAAAATAAAGTTGCCGCTTCAATAATTAAAATGGCGAAGCGACGGACAAACAAAGAAACGCTTTCGGTAACAGGGAAGATTACTTTTTTTATGGCTAAGTTTTTCCCGCGGATTTTGGATGGGCTTGCCGTTTTATCACAAAGAAAATGAGGAAGGAGGGGTTGGCGTTTTGTTTTATAAAAAGGGCTGTGGCGGCCCTTTTTTGCTTTTTGGTAGAAAAACTTCCGTTTTTGTATTTGTCTATTTATCAGGCGATTGTAAAACGCATATAGACGAATTTAAGTTTTTCTTCGACTAAATTTGGTTTTGCTCATATTAAGAGTACCTTTGCGCTCGAATATTTAACCCATTTTAAAGAAAAAACATGAAAAAATTAATCGCTTTCACCCTTGTTCTAACTGCGCTTTCTCTTATTTCTTGCAAAAAGAAAAACAATGTTGCTCCTGAAACAACAAGCACTACCGAAGTTGTTGATAAGCCTATTAACGTTCAGTATCGTGTTACTGCTGCAAGCAGCAATTTTAATGTTGAATACACTTATTTAGACGGAGATGTTGTAACTACAAAAACCGTATTGGTTAAAAAATTGAATTTTACTTATTCATTTGGCTGGACAACAAACAAAACATTAAGCATTAAGGCTTCTAATGAGTCTCCTTCGGGAAAAGAAGTGTTGGTAGAAATTTATGTGGACGGTGTTCTTTTCAAATCAGGATTAGCTAATACTCCGGGCGGCGTTGCGCATGCTGATGGTATTTATAAATAATAGAGTTTTCACGATTGTAAAGGCCGCTTAGTCGCGGCCTTTTTTATTTTATATTGTCAAGCCGTTTTATCACAACCCCCTCCCTTACGGGATTTGTTTTGGTTTTCATATACTGTATATTCGTGTCATAAAACTCTAGTGCTATGAAATATTCTCCGATTAACAAAAGCTTATTTGTGGAAAACAGAAGAAAGTTTAAGCAGCTTTTAAAGCCGGGCTCTCTTGCGCTTTTTGTCAGCAACGATATTTTACCCACCAATGCAGATGGCGCAATGGGTTTTCGTCAGAACAGCGATTTGTTTTATTTGTGCGGGGTGGATCAGGAAGACACTATTCTTATGATTTTTCCTGATGTGAAGGACGGAAAACACAAAGAAGTTTTGTTTATTAAAGAAACCAGCGAGCTAATTGCTATTTGGGAAGGCGCCAAGCTAACAAAAGAGCAAGCGACGAAGGCCAGTGGCATTGAGCACATTTACTGGTATCATGAATTTGAAAAAGTTTTTCAATCATTCGTGTTTCAGGCCGAAAATATTTACTTAAACAGCAATGAGCATACGCGCCGCTACATCAATACCGAAACAGCTGAAATGCGTTTTAACAAATGGCTTCAGCAAAAATATCCTTTACATAAATTTGAGCGCTCTGCCCCTATTATGCATAAAATCCGCTCAATTAAAAGCGGTATTGAGGTTGAATTAATTCAAGAGGCCTGTGATATTACAGAAAAAGGGTTCCGTCGTTTGTTGAGGTTTGTGAAACCGGGTGTTTGGGAACATGAAATCGAAGCTGAATTAATTCATGAATTCATCCGCAACCGCAGTCAGGGTTTTGCATATGGGCCAATCATTGCCAGCGGAGCGAGCGCTTGTGTTTTACATTATGTTGAAAACAATAAACAATGTAAGGCGGGCGATGTTTTATTACTTGATACGGCGGCTGAATACGCAAATTACGCCAGCGACTTAACCCGCTGCTTGCCGGTTAGCGGAAAGTTTAGCAAGCGACAGAAAAATGTTTACAATGCGGTTTTAAGGGTGATGAAGGCGGCAACCAAAATGCTGAAAGACGGCAATACATTTGAAAAATATAACAAGGCAGTTGGCGATTTAATGACCGAAGAATTATTGAAATTGCGGCTGATTAAGGCAAGCGATGTAAAAAAACAAAATCCTGCCTGGCCTGCTTACAAAAAATATTTCATGCACGGCACCTCCCACTTCTTGGGTTTAGATGTTCATGATGTTGGTTTCTTTAATGAACCAATGCGTCCGGGAATGGTTTTTACGGTTGAACCGGGAATTTATATTCCTGAAGAAAATTTAGGAATACGCTTAGAAAACAATATTCTTATTACATCAAAAGGCCAAATGGATTTAATGAAAAACATTCCGCTAGAGGCTGAAGAAATTGAAGATTTGATGAATAGTAAATAATATTTGCTGGAAAAAGGCCGGCTTAATAACGGGTCTTTTTATCTAGAATAATTTTTATTATGTTAAATAGGCGCCTTGTTAAAATAACGTTGGGATTATTTCCCGGAAGGCTTTTGGTTTTAAAACTTCACGTATTTTTTTAGAAGCGCTTTATCAATTCCTTTAGCTCGCGCTTTCTTTGCCTGCTTGCGGAGAATGAATTCCAGAAAGCTCATCCATCCCGGCAAATTACTTTCGCTTATTTCAAACAACCAGGCAAGAGCAAGCCGATCTTTTGGAAAACCCTTCCTGTCACACAAACCGTCAGATGCTAATCCGTATCCAATCTGTAACGACTGCTCGAATCCTTTGCTGGCCGGCCTTAATTCTACTTTGAATTTACAGGCAGCGCCGCTACGATTTCTGAAAAGGTGATTAACGTTTGGTTCTGCGGTTGCGCTTTGTCCCGGCTTAAGCGTATGAATTGTTTTGCCTAATTGCACCTGTACTTCTCCGCTAAGGCATTCAAATTTCTCGCGGTAGGTTTTGTGGTAATGGAGGCCAACACCGCCGCCATCGGCCAATTCTACTTCAACAAGGGTATATTCTCCGTTGGTTTCATCAGATGTTTTAAGAAACGTGACATAATCTTTTTGAATGGGATTAAAGATCTTTCTTTCCATGCGCTAAAGGTTTTTCTCCTCAAAGATAAGTTAAGGAAACAAAAGCACCATAGCATTTAGTTAAGGTTTTAACAGGTGGCGTTTTTGGCTCTTTGCAAAAAACTCAATTTAATTAAATTATCATTTTTGATGTATATAGATAGTTTTATAATTGATTTTAGGGCGCTACAAGTATTTTAATACTTCGAATTAGTGAAAATTATATTTTATGAAAAAGATAAGTAATCAAAATAATAAATTGTTAAAAGCTTAACTAAAGTGAATGGCTTTTTGAAAGCCTTAACTAAACAGAAAGATCAGAATTGGGGTAAATAAGGATTTGATAGAGATTAAGGCAATAGAAAAGGGACCGAAGTCCCTTTATGTTCCACGTGAAACATTATGGCCCTAGGCCTTTTTAAAGATGTATATAACGCTTGAATACTGCGAAGGGTCCTTGGCTGAGATATTAGATTTGAAGCCGTTTATAAAGGCTTTAAAATAGTTAATCGAGCCGGTCTTATATTTTTCAGAAAGCATGCTTACATAATAGCTATCGAAAACCATCGGTTTGGTTTCTTGTAATATGAATCCATAGTTCCCTAAAAGCTTCTTCAGTGTATTTATTTCAAAATGGTAGATGTGTCTTGGAACATCATAGCCCGCCCAAAACTCTTTGTAATGTTTAGCGTCCACCGAAGTATAATTCGGGACCGCGATGATCAGGCGGCCATTATCTGTAATGTTTTTAGAAAAGAACTGGAGGGTAGGATCAAGATCCGTGACGTGCTCCAGAACATGCCAAAGACTAATAATATCATACTTGTTTCCGGACAAAGCTTCTTTAGAGATAGCCACGCTTAGGCCCTTTCCTTCCGCCAATTTCTTTGCGTCGGGATCCGGCTCAAAACCGAAAGATTTCCAACCGGCATCGGCGCAAGTCTTTAAGAACATCCCCGTGCCGCATCCGTAATCAAGGATTGTTCCACGTGAAACATATTGGCTTATTAAGCCCAACTTCTGCTTGAGGGTTCTGGTACGGATCATATGGTAAAGGCGATTTATTAATCCCTTCTTCGTATCCGAATGTGAAACATAATCCTCCGACTTATAGTATTTCCCGATTTCAGAATCTGAGGGGCGGGGATTCGTAAACTTAAAATTACAGGACTTACACGAAACAATATTGAAGCTTTCCTGGCTTACGGTGTAGTCCTTGCAGGTAATGAAATGCTCTAACTCGGTGCCCTTGCAAACAGGGCAATTGCTTATTTGTTGCAACATAAATATAGTTCCACGTGGAACTTTTAACGGCCCATATGAACCAGAAGAACCGAGATGTCTGCAGGATTAATTCCCGAGATTCGGCTCGCCTGTCCGATAGAGGCTGGTTTAAATTTCTTAAGTTTCTCTTTAGCTTCGGTGCCTAGACTTACAATCGAGTCGTAATTGTAGTCGGGTTTTATTTTAAGGTCTTCGAGGCGCTTTAGCTTTTCTGCGTTCTCTTGCTCGCGCTCAAGGTAACCCTCATACTTCATTAATATCTCTGCTTGCTCTATTGTTTCCTCATCCATTCCAACAACGGCCCTTTGTACATCGGGACTATATTCTAAGATTCCCTTTATAGAAATGTCCGGCCTTGAAAGAATGTTATAATACCTTATCTTTTGTGTAATAAGCGAAGAGCCTTGCGTGCTTAAATAAGGATTTATCTGCTCAGGTTCGGCACTCGAGCCCTTAAAATAATTGATGAGATTTTGTGAATTTTCGACTTTCCGTTCAACTCTTTTGAAGCGGCTTTCTGATGCTAATCCCATTTTATACGCTAAAGGAGTTAGTCGCGTATCCGCGTTGTCTTGCCTTAAAAGTAAACGATATTCTGCGCGGGACGTGAACATCCGGTATGGTTCTTCCGTTCCCTTTGTAACAAGATCATCAATCAGAACTCCGATGTAAGCTTCATAACGATTCAGAACAAACGAAGGTCTTTCATTTATTTTTAAGTGCGCATTTATTCCTGCCATCAAACCTTGACAAGCCGCTTCTTCATATCCTGTTGTTCCGTTTATCTGCCCTGCGAAATATAAATTGTCAATTAGCTTCGTTTCGAGAGTTAGAGATAATTGGGTAGGAGGGAAGTAATCGTATTCAATAGCATAGCCCGGACGAAACATTTTTGCGTTCTCAAAGCCAGGAATTAGTCTAAGTGCTTGGTTTTGAGTTACTTCTGGCAAAGAGGTGGAAAATCCGTTAACATATATCTCAACCGTGTTCCATCCCTCTGGTTCCACGAAGAGCTGATGGCGCTCTCTCTCGGAGAAGCGCGTAATTTTATCTTCTATGCTCGGACAATATCTTGGTCCTAATCCTTGAATTCTTCCTTGAAACATTGGTGATTTTTCAAAACCTGTTCTTAAAATTTCATGAACCTTTTCGTTGGTGTAGGTAATATGACAAGGAAGTTGTTTTTTTCCATCACCTTTTTCGAACGGGGAGTGTCCGTTCTCAAAAGAAAATTTCGAAAACATTTCGTCTCCACCCTGAACTTCCATTTTCGAATAATCTAAAGACCTTCCGTCAATTCTAGGAGGCGTTCCTGTTTTCATGCGGCCGCTTTCAAAACCAAGTTTTACTAATTGCTCTGTAATTCCATGCGACGCCGATTCTCCTGTTCTTCCTCCGCCTAATTGTTTTTCGCCTATATGAATTATGCCATTTAAAAAAGTACCGTTAGTTAAAACAACTGCTTTCGCTTTAAATTCCATTCCCATTCCTGTAATAATCCCTTCAGCTCTCTTTCCGTCTTTACTTATAATTAAAGAGCGGACCATGTCTTGCCAGAAATCAACGTTTGGCGTTTGTTCCAGCATTTCTCTCCACTTCGCAGCAAACATCATTCTGTCGTTTTGAGTTCTTGGGCTCCACATCGCGGAGCCTTTACTTCTATTCAGCATCCTGAATTGGATAGCCGAGAAATCAGAAACTATTCCGCTATATCCGCCAAGCGCATCAATTTCCCTTACGATTTGTCCTTTGGCAATTCCACCCATGGCGGGGTTGCAACTCATTTGAGCAATGGTCTGCATATTCATAGTAACCAACAAAACCTTAGAGCCCATATTCGCAGCAGCGGCTGCCGCTTCGCATCCGGCATGACCGGCGCCCACTACAATTATATCGTATTGCTGAGTCAAAACTTTTGCAAAGATACGTACATTAATGGAAGATACAGAAAACAACGAACGACATCGTTAGAAGAGTTAAAGTGATAATGATGATTGTGTTATTTCCGGGGTCTTCGGATTCAATTGAGAATTTTCTCCAGCTGATTTTTAGTTTTTCTTTTTTCATAAATCAATATGCGTTTACTTATATAAATAGAAAAAATGAGGGTTTTTTTAAAGTATTTTTCTTCTCCCGCCTAACCCGCTAGTTATCAGTTAAAAAAGTTTTATGGAAAGATTTATGTAACCGCATCTCAATAATAAAGTTATTACAAAAACCTTAGTCATGAGAAAATTATACGTTACAGCAGCAGCCGGTTTATTTAGTTTGTGCCTTAGCGCGCAAAATGCCGCCAACTTTAAAGTATTTAAAGCCGACCCAAATCCGAACAGCCATATGAGCGTTCAAAAGCTATTGCAAAGCATGGTTGGCGACGGTGTAGTTTTAAAAGGGTATTCCATAACAAAAACGTCGAGCGATGAGGCTTATGGTTTTTTTGAAGACAAGAAAGCGCGTCTTGGTATGAGTAAAGGTTTAGTAATGACCACCGGAGGAATTGCCGGTTTATCATCAAAAAACATGTCGGGCAGCACTTCCAATAATACGCACGCTAATGCTGAAGGAAGAGGAAATAAATTAGACGCAAACACTGGTTGTGTTGACTTAGAAAACCTTTTAGAAAAAGGCAAAAAGACTTACGATGCTTGTGTAATTGAACTAGATGTTGTGCCAACGGCCGACTCGATTAGTTTCAATTATGTATTCGGTTCGGAAGAGTATGATGAATATGTGGGCTCAGAATATAATGATGTTTTTGCTTTTTTTATCAGTGGTGAAGGAATTAAAGATGTCCAGAATTTAGCGGTTGTGCCGAATACAAAAACGCCGGTTAGTGTAAATAATATTAATGGAGGCAGTAATAATTCTTATGCGCGCAAAGGGGCCAACAACTCTACTTTTTATGTGAGCAATTTAGATGGGAACATGGGATTAGAATACGACGGGATGACTAAATTAATGGAAATCCGTCAGGCCGTTATTCCTTACAAAACCTATCACATTAAATTAGCTATTGCCGATGTTGGCGATAACGCTTACGACTCGGGCGTATTATTAGAGGGTAGAAGCATTGTAAGCTACGAGAAACGCTATAATGTTTTGTTTGATAAAAACGATAATAAAATTGACAAGAGTTACGAAAACTTGTTGGATGCATTAGCAACTCAATACAAAAGTTACGGAGGAAAAATTTTATTGACCGGCCATACCGACAATGAAAGCAACGAAGAGTTAAGTTGCGAAAGGGCGAATAATATCTCGGCATATTTACAAGGTAAAGGAGTGGCTGCAGATAAAATCACCATCAATTGCAAGGGCGAAACCATGCCGGCTTATGACAATACTAATGAAAAAGGAAAAATATTAAACCGCAGGGTAGAATTAAAAATTATTGGCGACCAGGCGGTTTATTATGAAAAGAAAAATGCTGAACCCTTAACGCTAGAGCGCTTACGCTTAAAATGGCTTTCCGC
>CAZRNW010000001.1:0-34090 GCA_964601535.1 uncultured Flavobacteriaceae bacterium | reverse complement strand
AAAAGTCTGCAGGTGATGCGAGAGAGCCTTTGTTATCTATGCGAAAAGTTAAAGGATCATCCGTTATCGAGCAAGACTGCAGAATTATTATGACAATGTGGCGTCCCGGTTTTAATCCAGAAGATAATAGTGATGATAAATATGCTTCTATAGCAATTGTTAAAAATAACTTAGGTGAATCTTGTAAATTAGATTATATTTGGGATGGAATATCTGGTAAATTTCGAGAAATGACAGATGAAGAAAAATATGAGTTTCAAGAATTTGAAACTCGACTTGAAGCAGAAAAAGCTGAAGCTGAACAGGAGTCATGGATATGAAAAAAGAAGATGTTGAATCCTTTTTGAATCAAATGGTTCAACTACATGTTAGAACAACAACTATTAAGAATGACGATGATGGTGAAGCTATGATGTCTAATATTTATCAAGGTTTTATTGTTCGATTAAGTGATAGTGCAGTTTTTATGGGTAATGTATATGAAGATAGTGATAAATTTGATGTTACAGCAGTGGTTGATTTAACAGATATAGCCGCTATAACTTTAGCTGAAGATGAGATCCCCGATTTCTTACTTGAGATGCCGAGTGAAGAAGATGAGGTTCATTGAGTACAATGAGAAAAAAATATAGTAGAATAAAAAGTGGCGATATTTATTGTTGTCCTATTTCGAATAAGATTATTTTAGTTACAAAAACTTTTAATTATTTAGGACAAAAATATATTGAATATTCTTCTAGTGAAAAAATGTTAGCAACATACGGATTATATTATAAAACTCTTAAAAACTTTTTTGTATTTATTGGAGAGCTATGAAACGTAGTGAAATGGTAACTTATCTTACAAAACTAATCAATACTTATGAAGATTGTCAATTAGATGAAACGGTGGCTAATGAAATTTTAGAAGGTTTAGAACATATGGGAATGCTACCTCCATCAACAAATTTTTCTTCTGCTGAAGAAATGGGATTTCCTGAAGGAACTAAATATTTTGAAAATATTTGGGAACAAGAAAATGAATAATATTACAATTATTGACTCAAAGGATATGTATCAAGATTTTTTAGCTTTTACTAATGATCCTGAAGTTAGTATTTTAGAACAAGTTGAGCAAAAAGAAGGAAAGTTATATAAATTTAATACAGGTGATGAAATTCTTCTTCCGAACTCATTTATTCGTTCCGAAGAAGAGAGTCATAATGATCTTATTTTTGGAAAAGACAGAACGGAAAATATAGTATCAATTAATGTTGATGATAATATTCTTTATTTACACAAAGAAATAAATGGAAAGATAGAAACAGAAATTCGGGAGAACAAATATTGGCTATTGGCGCCGAAGAATTATGAAGGCTTTAGTCGTTTACGTGGAAATGGATATTATAAATATATTCATGAAGTAGATACTCGTTCCGAATTTGATGCTGCTCGACAGAAGGGTTATAAATTAGACTTTTTTTCAATTTATAGTGGAGAAGAAGGAGCCTTAGTTCGTGAAGGTATAACGTACTTTAAAGGAATGAAAGTAGAGGACGTGTCCGTTCTCGCGTTCGATATAGAAACAACAGGACTAAATCGGGACCAGACTAGTCGCGTCTTAATTATTTCTAACACATTTAAGAAAAACGGAAAGACAATAAAGAAAATGTTTTCTGTAGATGACTACGAAAATAATGACGCTAACATGATAGAAGATTGGTCATCTTGGGTTCGCAAGATGAACCCTAGCATTATGTGCGGTCACAATATTTTTTCATACGATTTACCATATATAAATCATTGTTATTCAAGAACCAAATTTGAAAACGTTAGTCTTGGTCGAGACGAATCGGGTATAAAATTTAACGAATACACGTCTGAGTTCCGAAAAGATGGAAGTCAGACGTATTCATATCAAAATTGTTTTATAGCTGGCAGAGAAATTGTCGATACAATGTTTCTATCTATTAAATACGATGCTGCTGAGCGAAATTTTACTTCTTATGGATTAAAATCTATTATAGCCCAACTTGGTTTAGAAAAAAAAGATAGACAACATTATGATGCTTCTAAGATTGCTGAAAACTGGAATAAAGCATCAGAACGGGTAAAAATAAAGGCGTATGCGATGGACGATTCGGACGACGCCATGGCACTCTATGAACGCATGATCCCCCCCTTTTTCTATTATACTCAATCTATTCCAAAGACACTTCAGCAAATTATTAACAGTGCAACAGGGGCACAGATTAATAGTTTTATGATCCGCTCTTATTTACAACATGATCAGAGTATCCCTAGAGCGAGCCAATTAGATTATGTTCAAGGCGGAATATCATTTGCAGTTCCTGGTATATATAAAAATATGTTAAAAGTTGATTTAAAATCGGCATATCCTTCTCAAGTTTTAAGATTTAAATTACATGATAAAGTAAAGGACCCAAATTCAAATTTTTATAAAATGGTAAAATATTTTACAGAAGAACGTTTCAAATTAAAGGATTTATATAAACAAACTAAAGATGATTATTATAAGAATAGAGAACAAACCGCTAAGATTTTTATTAATAGCGCATATGGTCTATGTAATACGCAAGGGTTAAATTTCAATAGTCCTAAATTAGCTGAAAAAATTACTCATGAAACTAGAAAAATAATTGATACAGCATTAGAATGGGCATCTGGATACAAATCCGATTATTGGTTTCAAATTTTTAAAGAAAAAACAGGAGCAACAGATGAGGAGTAAAATATCTGGAATATATTTTATTAGGAATAAAATTAATAATCATTTTTATATAGGAAGTTCTATTGATATTAACAAAAGAATATCAGTACATAAAAGGGATTTATTTAAGAAAAAACATCATAGTCCGATTTTACAAAGAGTTTATAATAAATATGGATTAAATAATCTAATATTTGAAATTTTTATTAACTGCGAAAAAGACGATTTATTAATTTTAGAACAGTTTTGTTTAAATACATTAACTCCTCTTTATAATGTAGCTAAAGATGCCTTAGCTCCGATGGCGGGACGAAAGCATAGTCGAAAAACTAAATTTAAGTTTAAGAAAATAAAATGGCCAAAAGGTAAAAATCATCCAAATTACGGGAAGAAGGCCTCATTAGAAACTAGACAACGAATGTCTGAAAAAAGAAAACTTAGAAAATGGTCAGAAAAAACTAAAAGAAAAATGTCCAGAACTGCTATAAGAGTTAATTCTATTGGTCGAGTTGATCAAACTAAACGACGAAAAAAAGTGATAGATTCTATGGGAATAATTCATAAATCATTAATAGCAGCTTCTAAATTTTGGGATATATCAGTTCAAGCGGTTTGTGATAATTTAAAAAATAGATCAGAATGGTCTAGACCTGGAGTTAAGTTCTTTTATGTATAATTTTATTATTGGCCCGACAGATACAGACAGTATTTCTTTTTGTAAATATAACATGTCTCCGTTTTCTAATGAAGAACGAAAATTACTATTAATTGAATTAAATTCAATAATGCCTGATTTTATGATTTTTGATGATGACGGGTATTATGATCAATGTATAGTATTAAAAGCTAAAAACTATATATTAGTTAAGGATGGAAAAATAACAATTAAAGGTTCAGCATTTAAAGATACCAAAAAAGAACCAGCATTAAAGTATATGTTAAAAGAATATATAGATTCATTAATAAGTTATGGAATTGATTATGAAAGATTAGTCCCCATTTTCCAGAAATACACAAAAGAAGCTATGAACATCCAGGATATCAATCGCTGGACGGTTAAAAAAACTGTGACTAAAAAAGTCTTAACTGGAGAACGAACAAATGAGACAAAAGTAATGGATGCATTAAAAGGTCAAACGCTCCAAGAAGGTGATAAAGTTTGGGTATATAACGCTTTAGACGGGATGATACAAGCCTATGCAAAAGGTGAGCCAGTCTTCTATAAAGATGGAGCCCCCAAGATGGTCCCGAATGAGGTCCTCAAAGTCCCCGCAGTTTGGTCGAAGGATGAGAACAAACTGCATTATGTTGAACGTGTATATAAAACAACCGAGATCTTATCAAATTTACTTGACATGAGTAAATTTCCTAAATATCATCTAAAGAAAAACGAACAAGCGTTGTTAACGTTGACAACGGTATGAAAATGTGGTATAATATCCTATGAGTGTCCATAATTTATATGAATACAGCTTTGCTAAAAAGGTTTGTGAAGATGTTCCAGGAATCTTAACTAAATTAGATAGAGCTCAATCAGAACTCTATGAGTTTAATCATTATAAAGATGTAGCCGATGTTCTTTGGGCTATAAATGAAGCGAAGATTATGTTGGATATTCACTATAAGATATATAGTGATATATACAATCAGAAAGGGGAAGACCCTAAAGGAAATAAGTGACTCGAAAAAATCTAGTTGGCAAAAAATTTGGAAAACTAACAGTAATTAAAGAAGTTGAGCCTGCTTATAATAAATTAGGTTATAGACTAATAAATTGGTTATGTAGATGTGATTGTGGAAAAGAACGTATTATTAAAGCTAGAAGTTTAAATATGAAAAATTTTACAAAATCTTGTGGATGTATTCATCCAACTAGATATAAATCAAAAGAATATGGATTATCATCTAGAAATAAAGTTTTTGATAGTTATAAACAGAAGGCCAAAAAGAAAAATCTATTATTTGAATTAACATTAGAACAATTTGATTCTTTTTCAAGAGAAAAATGTTTTTATTGTGGTTCATTGCCATATATTAGTACGAATTACAAAAGACATCATGGTCAATTTACTTATACCGGAATTGATAGGATTAATAATAATTTAGGATATATATTATCTAATGTTCGTCCTTGTTGTAAAAATTGTAATTATGCTAAAAACACTTTAACTGAAGAAATATTTTTTAAAATGATTAAAAATATTTATGAGAAACACTTAATATGAAAAAAATAAAACCAAGAATTTTATTATTAGATATTGAAACTTCGCCAATTTTAGCATCAGTTTGGTCATTATGGGACCAAACGATACCTTTAAACATGATTGAAAAAGATTGGCATATATTAGCAGTAGCTGCAAAATGGCATGGAGAACCAAAAAATAAGGTAATGTATATTGATCAAAGAAATACAAAAAATATTGAAAATGATAAAAAAATCTTAGAAATTATATGGAAATTATTAGATGAAGCAGATATTGTTGTTGGTCAAAATTCAAATCGTTTTGATTTAAAAAAATTAAATGCAAGATTTATTCTAAATGGAATGCAACCTCCAAGTGATTATAAGAAAATTGATACTAAACTTTTAGCAACTAAACATTTCGCATTTACTTCTAATAAACTTGAATATCTTTCTGATAAATTAAATAAAAAATATAAAAAATTAAAACATGAAAAATTCCCTGGATTTCTTTTATGGAAGGAATGTTTATTAGGTAATAAACAAGCTTGGAACCAGATGAAATCATATAATATTCATGATGTTTTGGCATTAGAAGAATTATACAATCAATTAATACCGTGGGATAGTACTATTAATTTTAGTGTTTATCATGAAGATAAAGATATGGTTTGTTCTTGTGGAAGTCAAAAATTTGCAAAAAATGGAGTTCGATTTACAACAACTGGAAAATTTCAACGCTATAGATGTATTGAATGTGGTGCTCATCAACAAGGAAGAACTAATTTATTATCAAAAGAAAAAAGGGAGTCACTTAGAAAATGAGTCAAGGACAAAAATTCGATCAAGGTAAGGCGCCCTTACATATGATTCCAGAAGATGCAATACTTGGAATGGCTCAAGCTTTTGCATATGGCGCACAAAAATATGATAGGTTTAATTATCGAAATGGACTTAGTTACACTAGACTTACAGACTCATTAGGTAGACACACTCTTGCTTTTTTAGCGGGAGAAGATTTAGACCCGGAATCGGGGTTGCCGCATACATATCATATATTAGCAAATGCAGCAATGATTGAATATATGAGAGTTCATAAACCAGAATTTGATGATCGCTGGAAAGATCAGAAATGAAACATTGGGAAACATTAACATATAGAAAATGGAATTCAATGATACAAAGATGTAATAATCCATCTCAAGATAGTTATAAATTATATAACAAGAAAAAAATTAAAGTTTGTAAACGATGGTTAAATTTTTTTAATTTTTATGCTGATATGGGAGAATGTCCTAAAGGATTAACTTTAGATCGAATTAATAACAATAAAGGATATACACCAGATAATTGTAGATGGACAACTCCACAACAACAAGCTAATAATAGAACAACAAATAGATTTTTAAAATTTAATAATAAAAGACAAACATGTGCTGAATGGTCTAGAGAAACGGGTCTATCAACTAAAACTATTCATTATAGATTAAAATCAGGATGGAGTATAAAAGATACTTTAACAAAACCATTACGTAAAAATGGAAAAATTAAAAATGCTAAATAAAATAAAATTATTATTACTAGATATATGTACGCGATCAATAAGTATTATGAATTCCTTTGCTAAAGGCGTAGCTCAAGATTTAATGAATGAAAATGCTAGATTAAAAGAAGAAAATAATCATTTAAAACAAAAAAGTGCTTATAAAAAACAAATTATGAATTCACAGGTTAACAAAGAGATTGAACGTGAGAAAATTTTTAAGAAAGCTCCTAATACCGCTTCATAAATATTACATTAGCGATCTTGTGCGAATAGGTACAGCAACTGAAATATATGAAATAACAGCTCGTTTTTACAATGAAGATTTAAAACCTGTTTATATCTTAAGAACAAAAGATAATAAACTTATAGAAGAAAGTGAGGAGTTCATTGTTGAATATAAAGGCTCAATTTAGAAAGATTCAAGATTTTTTTAGGAGAAAACCTATTTATTTACCATTTGAGGTAATTATTCCTTTTGATTGCGATAATACTTTGGTGATGTGGGAAGATGATAGAAATGAAATTAATCCTAAAAATAAAAAATTTAAATGTCCATACGGACAAGGCTATTACTATTTACGTCCTCATCAAAAACATATTGATTTGTTAAAAAAATATTATTTTAGAGGATTTGGGATTAAAGTTTGGAGTCATGGTGGGGCAGCTTGGGCCAAGGAAGTTGTTAAGGTTTTGGAACTTGAAAAATATGTGCACGTTATTGAAACAAAACCGGATCGGTACATAGATGATTTACATTGTAAAGAATTTATGGGTCAAAGAGTATATATAAAGGAATAGTATGAAAGATTTTGATAAATTGAGAACAATGTCAATGCAAATATCTGAAGCAATTGCTGAAGTAGAATTTCCTAACGATAGAAATAGCGCATATTATGCTTATCGTCAAGGCGTTATGGATTGCATTCATGCCACTCTTCTAAGTATGACACTATCAGGAACAGAATATCAAGATAAATTATTTAAAGAATTAATGATGAAATATACAGGTCATGAATACTAATGAGTCAAATTTTAGTTGAATTACAAGATATAATGGGAAACGATAGATCTATTGCTGAAGCTGCATGGACATCAAGTTTAGGAAGAACAGCTAAATTAAAAAGATCAGATGATGATGTTAAAAGAGTAATTAATTTACTTGCAGATCAAAAACATTCAGTCCCCTTTGAATCTATTATTTTTCGATTTTGGCTTAAACTTCCTATAGCTATTGATAGACAATTAATGACTCATCGGTTACAAAGTGCAAGTGGTATGTCAGCTCGTTATCGTCGAATGCCGATAGAATATTTAGATTTACCTGAAGATGTTGATAATATTATTAAAAAATTTGAACAAAACGGAGAAGATTTTTTTCAAAGATATTATGATATATGTGAAGAAGCAAATAATTTCTATTCAATATTTTGTAATCAAGCAAAAATAGCATCTGAAAATTTAATTATTAATAATGATGAATATAAAAGAGTAAGAGAATTTTTTAGAGGAATTTTACCTCAACATAATATGACTGAACGCATTAGTATTATGAATCTTCGATCTTGGGCTAATTTTTATAAACTTCGTTCTGATAAACATGCTCAACCCGAGATACAACAAATTGCCAATCTCATGTTTGAAGCAATTAAAGCTTCAAACAAGATACCTTTTGCTTTAGAAGCTTTAGAAAGAAATAATTGGAGTATATGAAATTAATTATTGCAGGAAGTCGTAGTATTGATATATCTACACAATTTATTAATTCTCTTGTTTGTTATCATAATTTAATGGTAACCGAAGTTGTATCTGGATGTGCAAGAGGAGTAGATTTAGTAGGTGAAAAATGGGCACTAAATATTCGAGATATTTGTGGAGAAGATTCAATTAAAACTATTCAATTTCATGCCGATTGGGATAAACATGGTAAAAAAGCCGGACCAATTAGAAATAAGGAAATGGCGGACTATGCAGATGCTCTATTATTAATATGGGATGGTTCATCTCCTGGTTCAAAAAATATGAAAGAAACAATGTTAAAATTAGAAAAACCTGTTTATGAGGTAATTTTAAAAACATGGAAATAAAACATTTTTATCTAAAACGAAATGAAGATGAATCAGGCGTTTCGGGAACCGGAATAGTCGCCCGTGGTGTAATCCTTCCATCAGGTCATTGCGTTATGGAATGGCTTACATTTACCAGTTCTATCGCCATTTATAAAAGCCTTAATGATCTTATCGAGATTCATTCACATGGCGGTAAAACCGAGATAATCATGGGAGATCCACCTAAAAAGCGCGGAAGAAAGAAAACGCTTGACAATTAACATAAAATGTGATATACTAATAAAATGGATATAATTTTAGAAAAAGAAGATATTACTTTTGAGTATGGAATTCGTATAATTAACTATATTTGTTCTAATACAATTGAACACGATAATTTTATTATTAAACCTGATATTAACTTATTAATAGATAATACTTTTTTTTTCCTAGGTTCAAAACGACTTGAAAATAATCAAATTGTCCTAATTTTTAAAGGATTACCAGGAAAAATTAATCAACAAGTTAAAGGAACAATTCTTGGGCAAATTATCGAACTCAAAGATAAAGTACAATTATAATCGAGATTTATTTTCGACAATTGAAACTGAAGAATTAGCTTATTTTCTTGGATGGATAGCAAGTGACGGAACTATTCAAAAAAATCGAGTTCAACTTGAAATTCATAAAAAAGATAAACATATTCTTAAAGATCTATTATTGTTATTAAATTTAAATATCCCAATTTTTGAATCTAAGAAAAATACAGTAGGTTTTACAATTAATTCGGTCAAAATAGTTAAAAATATATGTAATTGGCTGAATATTGTTCCAGGTAAAAAAAGTTTTACTGTTAATTTTCCATATTTATTATCAGAAAATTTAAAACGACATTTTATTAGAGGATTTTTTGATGGAGATGGTCATGTAACTATTATTTCTAAAAATAATACTCTTCCTCGATGTGGAATAACAACAAATTCTGAATCAATGAGAAACGGAATTACAGATTTTTTACAAATTCCATTTTGGACCGATAATAAAGAAAGAATTGTTTGGTCAGGTAATAACGCTTTAGATATGTTATATAAATTGTATAACAATTCGCATATTTATTTAAACCGAAAGGCTAATTTATATCAAGATATAGCAACGTGGACTCCATCAATTGGTTATTCTAGATTTTGGAAAACTGATTTTTTTCGATGGGCTAAAAGTCGCCCAGATGCTGTAATTCCATCTAAAGTACGAGCATCAGATTCTGGATATGATTTAACGATTATTGATAAAATTAAAACTAATGGGGATACCACATTTTATGATACCGGAATAAAAGTTTCTCCGGCTTTTGGTTATTATGGCTTAGTAGTTCCTAGAAGTTCTTTAAGTAAGAGCGGTTATATTATGACAAATTCTGTTGGTATTATTGATAGAACATATTTAGGAAATATAATTATTGCTTTAACGAAAATTGATAAAAATATGCCCGAAATTAAATTACCAATGCGTGTTGCGCAATTAATTCCACAACAGATTCAGCATTTTGAATTTAAAGTTGTTGATGATTTAGAATTAACGGAAAGAGATACTGGCGCTTTTGGAAGTACAAATGAAAAGAACGCATCGGAACAATAAAGAATTAAATGAAGTTCAGCATCTTAAAAGACAAGTTCAAAATCTTAAAAGTGAAAATCGAAATCTCAAAAAACGACTTAAACAACTTGAGAGACAAGAACATAATTATGAAGAAATTATTAATGACGCTTTTGAGAACGGAGATATTGAGATCAAATTCTCAAACAAACCGATATGTCCTGAGTGTGGAAAATGTCCACTTGAAGAAAGTGATTTAAAATTTTTAATAATTAAACGATGCGGTTTATGTAAGTACGAGGAGCGCGTTCGAACGAATAGCTAGGATGGCTAAAAAAGAAATTTCGCTTCGGAGCTGGTTAGTTCCGAAGCTCAGAAAGTTAAGTTACCAATGGTCTAAACGAAAATTAGCACTAGGAAAAGCACGAGTTTCTCGTGGTTTATATGAATGTGCTGAATGTAAACGTCAAGGTCGAACTCATCTTTGGGGACCTAAAGATATAAGCGTCGATCACGTTATCCCTGTCGTCCCCCCTTCTGGATGGGATAATTGGGATGGTTTCATTACTCGTTTATTTTGTAATGAAGATATCCTCCAAATCTTATGTGACGCTTGTCATGATTATAAAACAGCCAAAGAAAACCAAATACGTACAAAATCACGTCAAGCAAAGAAAAAGCTTGACAACGATGATGATATATGATATACTAAAAATGTGGCATACTTTTTGCAAGGAGCGTAATGTTAGATAAAATTTTAACTAAATGGCGGGATTGGTCTCACTCAGGATTGAGACTTCCATTCATTTATGATCCATCAACTAACGGTCCATCAATCACATTAATGTTTCCATACATTACATTTTTATTAGCTATTTTAAGTACAATAGCTTTACATTTTAAAGTAGAATTATTTGTTGCAACTTCCACAACTCTGATGTTTTGGCTTGTTTCGACCATTCTATATATGATTAGAAGAATAACAAAAGCCAAAATTGATCTAGACGATAAAAGTGTCGAACTAGACGGAGGAGAAGAAAGTGCAGGTAAAGAAAACAAACAATAATCTATTTGTAGCAATAGCAACGGTTCTTGTTGTAATAGGTCTTGGAGCTGTAGTCTCTGGGATAAATAATTTAACAGCTCCTCAAGCCAATAAATCACCATTAATTAGTTTAGATATTCCTACTGCTTCCGTTGAAGCAAATTTAAGCGATAAAACCATTTCAAGTGTTACGTTAAATCCAATAACACCAACTGATATACCCCCCATAGCTCCTGTCAAAAAAGTTAAAGTTCTTAGATTAGATCCAGATCGAACGATTAATGTATTTGGTCCAATTGGTAATAATGCCCATCAGGCAGCAGCGGCTATCAGATCAATGAATACAATGAGTAAGAGTCCAATTTATGTTGTTCTTTATTCTCCCGGCGGTTCGGTTATCGACGGGGCTGCACTAATTTCAACGATGCAAGCCAGTGATGCTCCGGTTCATACAATATGCTATTCTTTTTGTGCATCTATGGCAGCTATGATCCATCAATATGGAATTCAACGTTATATGACAGATCGTTCTATACTTATGTTTCATCCAGCGAGTTTTGGAACTCAAGGAGAAGTAGATAAAGTTTTTTCTCAAACTCAAACTATTCAACGATATATTAATAAAATCGAAATAGAAGTTGCTAATAAAATGAAGATTTCCTTTGATGAATATAAAAAACGGGCATCTAAAGAATATTGGATTGATAGTGAAGATAGTTTAAAAGCGAATGTAGTTGATAGTATTATTTATATGGCTCCAAGTTCATCATTTAGAATGTTTTCACGAGAAATTGAAGAATCTAAAAAACAATTTATTTATAAGATTGATAATTTACAATGGATTTATTAAATTATATGTTAGGAGCAGTTGGTATTGCTGCTATATTTTTATTTTTCAGGAAGAATAGAGATAGCAAGGATGCTGTCAATCATGCAATTATTGATGCTCGCTTAGATGAGCAACAAAAAAATAAAGAAGCTGAATCTAAAAAATTAGATAATGAAATGAAAAAAGTCGAAGAAGATTCTAAAGGAAAAACACCAGATGAAATCGAAAAAAAATGGAATCACTGAATACATTAAAGGTATTCTTTCAGCTCGAAAAGTTAGTTTAAGTAAAGAATTAACGGGTCAAGAAAAAGAAATTGCAGAGCTAGAGTCTAGGTTAAATGAACTTAAAAAATACCGAGAAGATATGCTTAAATATATTAAAGAAATTGATGAGCATTTAAAATAATGAAAATATTATTAGCTATCCTACTATTATTCAATATCGCATATGCAGATTGTCCTCCGGTTAAACGTGTAGAAAAAGGTCAAGTTGCTGAATGTACAGGTTACATATTTAGTCCTGAAAAGGAACTAGAAGTTCGTATTAGATATGATCAATTTCCAATTTTAGAACAAAAATTAAAAGCTCAAGAAGATATCTCAGGAATATTGGAACAACGTTTAAAAAATCATCAAGAATATATTACTTCTTTAGAAGCTAGCCGAGATCGTCAGTTTTGGCGAGAAACGGGCTATTTCATTTTAGGAGCCGTTCTTACGGGCTTTATTGCAACAAATGTCGGAAGATAAAAAAGATGATGCACTAGCGACTCTTTTAGAGATAGCTAGCACCGCTCCAGAAAATGCAGACGTAGAACCATTATCAGATGTCAAACGATTTGTTATCGATAATGATCTAAAGTCGGGACCATATAAAGTCAGAGCCGGGGTTATATTCGAAATGTATAAGGCATGGAAAAATTATAAGGATTTAGAAAAAGAACAAAAATTCCTAACAAATTTTTCAAAGATTTTTCAAAAAATAAAAGTTAAAGGATTAATGTATTACTATATGGATATAGAGAATATGAATATCACTGAAGATATGTTCGATAATTATCATCATGCAGTAATTCGTCCTAAAGGTTACAACAATGTCAAGGAAGACAAAAAAGACGAGAAGGGATCAGATTAAGTATCCAGCATTTGATTTAGCTTATTCTCCCAAAATACGACGCGAATTGATTGATATGGATTATTTAGATCAATTAAGTGGTGAAGAAAAAGAATGGGTACACAAGTTTATTGAAGAGTATGTCGGTGCGGATTTAGATTATAAAAATCTAAAGAAAAATCTTCATAATACAAAAAAACTTAAAAAAGATTGTACTGATAGAAATAATGCTAGAAATAGAGATATGTTAGGGTTTGCTAAGGCAAACGGATTAACTGTTTCTGATGATCAACTCTATGATCATAATTTAAATATGTCTAATCCAGATTTAGCTGAAGATGCTATGATAGCATATATAGATAATAAAAATATATTAGAAACTATTCCTGATCCTGTTAAAATATTTAAGAAAAAAAGAAAGAAAAAGAAATTAGTTAAACGATATAGAAAAATTATTAAAAAGAAACGTAAGAAAAAACGTTAAAATTTTCCATATTGATTTTTTAAAGATTGAAGTTTTCTAAGCATATCCATATTTTCAGGAGATGCCATCATTTGTTCAATTTTTTGCATAGCAGGATGTGTTGCTTGTAAGGTCCCTTTTTGGACACCTTGCAATTCTGGTAAATGTTTACCCATAAATCCACCTGCTTGTTCCGATCCTTGAGCTAATTTTTCAAGAGCTTTAGCTCTAAGAGATTGAGCGATGGGGACTTCAGTTTTTAAAACATTACCTAATTTTCCAATACCGCCAACAGATCCCATTGCCATACCTAATGCCTGTTCAGCTTTTTGTTCAGGAGTCATAGCATTATATTGATTTTCGAAACGTTCTAAACCGCCCATAAAGGAATTTTTCATTCCAGATAAACCTTCTAATGCTGATTTTTTATAATCATTGATATCAGGAATTTGTTCTTGTATATCCTCAGGTATTAAACTTTTAATCTTATCAAGAATACTAGGTTCTTCATGGGCCCCTGGCATTCCTGGTTCTAAATCATCTTCTTCGTCTTCTTTAAATTTAAATGGCATATATCACTTATAATAGTTGTTGGATACCATAAATGGCACCAGTAATAATTGTTATTGCTCCAGCTACTTTTAGAAATAAATTTCCAAATCCTCTAATACTATTAGCTAAAGAACTGACCTTTTCAACATGAAGCTTAATCGGACTTAATTCTACTTGAATTTTTTGTGTTTCCATATCAATATACTCACGAAGCATTTCATTTTCCGTTTTTAATTGACGAACACCTTCGATGTGATGTTTTAATTGTTCATTATAAATAGCTAGTTCTTTTTCCATTCCATCAACACGACGATCGAGACGATCGAATTTTCTATCTAATTTATCTTCAACCTTATCAAGTTTATCAAGTATTCTTTGATTATCATCCATATTATTTCTCTTCTGGTTCGGCCTGTATATATTCTCTATAAGCAGGATTTTGCATTAAAGTAAATAGCAAAGCTTGGCGTCCCGCCTTATCTCTTGTGCCAGCTTGTTTTAAAATATCTTGAATAACTTTATTAGAGCTTTTTGTAGCCATTTCTAGTAGTTTACCTGGAGTTGAGTTTAGGAAATCATGCACGGACATTCCAACTACGTTAGCAATCTTGGTTCCTGCAGTTGTAAAGCCCCCGCCAGCAGCAGCTTTAATTGCGCCAGGACGAGTAAAACTTTCTGAACCAAATGAACTACCTTGAACAGAACGGCCTAATTCAATATCCTTAGCTAATTCTTCTAAGCGACCTTGTAATTTTTCCGCCTTTTCGGGACCATGCTTTTGTCCAAATACTTTAAGTAAATCTTCAAGTTCTTGTTGTTTTGCAAAACTACCGAATTTTTCACCAGTTTGCGGAATAAGAGAAAGAAGCTTCTTTTTAACAGATTCTGGAGTTGTTCCAAATTGTTGAATAAATGATTTTTGAGCAGGAACTTCCATTTGAGATAAAGCATTCATAAATTGTTCTGCAGCTTCTTCTCCATGAACTTCCTTAATAATATCACGAACTTTTTGTGTTTCAGGAGCTAACTTATCCAAAGCTTTAACTTTGACTCCTTTTAATTCATCTAACATCTCTTGAAGCTTTTGATATTCTTTATTTTGACCTAAAGATTCATCTAAAGTCGGAACCATAGGTTTAGCTTTATTTGCAGCTTCAATATCTTGAGATAATTTAGTCATTTCTTGTAAACGAGTAGGAGCAGTCTCTGGCATGATTTCTGGAAGACGAGCTTCTAGTTGTTTTTTCATGCTAATAGACTCAGCTTCAGGAAGTCCTAATTTTTCGATAGTTCTAATAGTTTTAGGTTCAGCGAATCTTTGATCAAAAGGTTTTTGAACTCGTGTTCCTTGAACAAAATCATCCATGTTAGCATAAATACCCCAACGACGATTTGTATGAGCAATTTGATCAGCTAGATCATTAAGACCATTTGATCGTAATGTTTTCTCAAAGGCTTCACTCATTTTTCCATAAGACTTTTTAGCGATACCTCGAACCATAGGATCTGCATGATCAAACAATTCTTGAAGTTTTCGTTTTAAACTTTGAAATTGTTGGAAATCTACTTTTCCATATTCAGGTTCAAATTTTTTACTTATAGCTTTAACTGCATTTTCAGTTAATCCAGTAGTATTTAACTCATCAATAATATTGTTAATTACAGGAGTTGTATCGACTTGTACACCAGCTTTAGCTGCCATATCATCTATAGTATCGTATTCTTTACCAAGCTTAACTCTAACATCATCTACATCTTTTTGTAATTGTAGAGCTTTCTTTTCAAGATCTTTTTGTAATTTTTCTTGTAAATTTTTATTTGCAGCTTTTTGGATCTGCGTTTGGTTCTCTAGATAATCACTAGTATTCTTTTGAATATCATCTAATTTATCATTAACGGAACTTCTTGTTTTTTCAAGAGTTTTAAAAGCTTCTTTTTCACCTGTCTCAATAGTTTCTTGAATGGCTTTTTGTTCTCCACCTAACATTTGAGACAAATCACCAGCTTCTTGTTTAATCCGTTGAGAAACACCTTGTTCAAATTCTGGGGCTAATATATCAATACCTTCACGACCTTTTTGATATGATCGAGCTAATACACCTTCAGATTTGGGCATAAGTTTTTGCAAGATCGGAGCCGCTTTTGCTATTCCCATTCCTGCTACTCCTAAACCTCCACCCAGTACTCCTCCAGTTTTTAATCCACTATAAGTATCGGATAACATTCCGCTTAGATCTTCTTTTTCGCTAGTACCTAGACCCATTAATGCGCCAGCCTCAGCTCCACCAGTAACCATTTTTCCGACAGGAGATTGTAAGGCTTTGACAAGATTTGGTGCTGTTTCTGCTATCATAGGTAAACTTTTTGATGCAGCTAAACCGCCCTTTGCAAGCCATGCACCAGGCATAGCAAATCCTCCAGCTAGTGTTCCAACTAAGGAACCCATAGGAGCTTCTTCTTCTGCATGTTTTATATTGGCTCTTTCTAAATCACGCTGTTCTTTATATATTCGACCGATTTTATCTAAAAAACTTTCTCCAGTTTTTCTTTCCTCTAATAGACGACCAGGAGTTTCTAAGGCACCAATTAGTTCATCAGATAAACCAAATGTTGCACTTTGAAGACCAGAAACAAGTGCTGCATCTCCAAAGCTAGGTTCTTCAGATTGAGACTGTGCCATTTTAGGTTCATCGGCCCATCTTAAGAATTGTTTAGTGTTGCTATCGAAGATACCAACTTGACCTGTTTTTTTATTACGTCGCTGAATTTCAGCCATTATTCAATATCCTCAAAATCATTCCAAGAAGGAGCTTCTTGAGGTTTTTCAGATTCGATCATTGGTTGACCTAAAAGACCTTTAATAGTAATATCGTCCATATCTGGAAATGCAGTTTTCATTCGAGAACTAGCATTACTGTAAACTTTATTAACATCTCCTGATAATTTTCCACGAAGCAATTTTAGATTTTTCTTAATTTCAGTGAGAGATTCTTTTGGCATTTTACCTTGCATTCCGCCCTTATACCATTTTTCTAAGCGTCTGCCCCAACTTTGTCCAGCTATATAACGTATAACATCCGAATCAGTTAGTACACCAACTTCACCCATTGCTCTAGCAAGTTTAGTTCCAAGTGCAGATAATGCAGTTTCATTACCTTTTTCAACTTCACTTAATAAACTATCAACAGATTCAAATTCCATACCTTGTTCAATAGCTTTTTTGAATCTTGGATCATCTTTTAATAATCCTCGAGCACTATTTATTTGTAAAGCTGTCATTCGACGTTTTTCTTCAGCATTTCGTTGATCAACACCTTGTTTTTTAAATTGTAATAACATTTGTTGTTGAGCTAATCTGGCATCATTTGATATTTTAGCCTGAACCATAGGAAATATTTTACCAATAGCTTGAGCTGATGCATTTTGTAATTCAGGCATTTTTCCAATTGCTGGAGATAGATCCTGTAATGTTCGTCTATATACTTTTGAAGTCATACTTGTAGGATCATTCATTTCTTTAACATCTAAAATTTTCATTTGCGCTTCAAGAGCTTGACGTTGTCTATCTGTTAAATTAGTTTTTTGTTTAGCTTTTTCAATATCGATATCAGCTAATCCCGCAGTTTGGACCATTTCAGCAGGTTTTGTTTGTGCAATACCTCCTGCCATTTGTGCTCCACCTTTTAAGAACATATCTAACATTGATAAATCTCGTTTTTTATCTAAAGCTTGATTCATTAAATCAGCATCAGATTGTAATTGATCTGTTGAATATAATTTTTGATATTCATTTAAAATTTTCTGCATTGGACTTTCTTGAGGAACGGCAGTTTCAGGGGCTAATGGCTGATGAACTGTAGGAATAATAGGTTTAGCCGAAATAGGACTAGGAGCCATTTGGGGCTGTACCTCTTCAGGAGAAGCAGGTAATTTAGATCCAAAATATCCATCATTATTAGTTTTCATTTCTTCATTAGCAGGAAGTGACTGAGTATTAAATCCCGATAAGAAATTTTGAACTCCACTTAAATCGGGCATCGAAGGTAAAAATTCACCAAGACTTGATGGATCATATCTTGGA
This sequence comes from uncultured Flavobacteriaceae bacterium, assembly GCA_964601535.1. Lineage (GTDB taxonomy): Bacteria > Bacteroidota > Bacteroidia > B-17B0 > Aurantibacillaceae > JAHEYG01. Next base: position 15,929 of record CAZRNW010000001.1, on the reverse strand, counting down.
TCACTTTGTTCTGGAGTTTGAGATCCATTGAAATATTGTTCTAATTCTTTTTGTTTTTCTGGATCTAATAAAAAATTATTTGCCATTTTTAACTTCTCATAAAAGGAGAATGTTGAGCTGGAAGCATAAATTGTTCAGTCGGTTTTATCGATGCAGGAGAAGAATTTCCTCCCATCATGCTACCAATACCAATCATATTAATTAATCCACCAGTTGTATCCGTAATACCTTGAGAATCTGCTTGTCCGCGTTGTGTTAGAGCAGCAGCGTTTTGATCATATTGACCCGCCAAAGCTTGTGCTCTACGCATTTCATTATTAAATTTATCTTGTTGTAATCGCTGATTTAATTGTTGTTGTTGATTTCTTAAAGCTACTGCTTGATCCGCAATACGTTGACGTTCTCTTAGGTTCATAGCTTGAGCTTCATTTTGTTGACCCACATTTCGTTGTCCAACATTTTGTTTATTTTGAAGATTAAATTGATTAACAATATCTTTAGCTTTAGCAATATCGGATTTTTCTCCGAATTCTTGAGATCGCATACTTCCACCAAGCGTAGCTTGATTTGTAATAGCTTGAAGCGCACGTTGTTGTAACATTTGTTGCAAAGCAGCTCCTTCTTGAGAGGCTCTATCGGCTTCTGCCTGTCCAGCTTTTAAACGAGCAATAAGTTCAGCCCCGCTTCCACCTTGTCCACGTTGTTGCATTTCGGATAAAATTGCTTGTTGACGAGCTTGTCCTTGAGATGCTGAATTTCTTCGAATTTGTTCTAGTGCCATTGCATCAGCAGGAGTCATTTCTCCTTTTGAATAACCAGATAATTGTTCTAAAGCGGACATTTGAGCTTGAGCTAGTCTTGGATCAGTCGAAACCCCTTCCATAGATGAGGGACCAAGTTGCAACTCTGTTTCTAATAATGGATTATATTGTCCAATAAGTTCCGGCATTTCAAATGCCAATTTCATTTTTTCAATATCTGGAATTTCAACTCCAGCAATTCCTTGCATAGCTCTATCTCTAGCCGCTTGTGCGCCAGCCGCAGCTTGACGTTGTTGATTTTGACCAACTAATCCGCCGATTACTTGTGCAGCAGCTAATGCTGCCAGTGTTGCTGTTCCGACTGCCATTATAATATCCTCATTAAATTTGTCATATTAAAATCAGCTTTAGTAAAACCATTATTTTCATATTTATTAATTAAACTAGGATGATTAGATGAAGTAAAAATTGTTGTAAATCCTAATCCTCTAGCTGTTTCACTTAATTTATCAATTAAAATATCTAAAGCTTTTGATCTATTTTCTTTTGTAATATCTGGATTAGAAATAATAAATTCTAACCAAGCAATATTACTATCAGTTTGATATAAAAATCCAGCACAAACATTATCAATTATATATCCAGTTTGAGGAAGCATAACTAAAGGGATTTTAGGCCAATTATGTTTTTCCCACCAACTACAAATAGTTTGATAGTCTTTTTCTTTTTCAAACAGTTTAATATTCATTAAGTTAATGCTCCAACAGTTTGACCAGAATATTGATTAATTAAATGTTTTAATACATCTTGTTGTGTTAAAGGAACTTGATATGTTCCAGCAGGAGCTAATTGTCCAATAGTATTTAATGCACCAGCTTGTTGAGCAATTCCCTGCATATAATTCTGAGATCCACGTTGAACAATTTGAGCAATTGTTTCTTCAGGAGATTGAAAACCTCCAGATAATGCTTGGCTAATTGATCTTTGTAGTCCACCACTATAAGAATCCATTAATGAAGGGTCAACTCCACTTTGTAAAGCAATATCACGAATAATTTGATTATTATTTGCATTTCCTTTAACTAAATTTGCAGAACCTAAATTTTCATAAAATTTAGCTAATGGTGTGAATTGTTGTCCAAACGTAGATTGTCTTTGCCCAATATCTTGCATTAATCTTTCATTTTGAAATGGTAACATATCAATTGGTTGTTGTCCAGGAACTAATTGTCCACCAAGTTGTCCTGTTCTATTACCTAATTGTTGAAGAGCTTGATATTGAGAAATTTGTTCAGGACTAGCCGCTTGTCCAACTGAAATATCTTGTAATTGATCAGGAGAAGTTAAGTAATCTCTTAAGTTCAAATTATACAATGATTGATATGGATCAGAAAATCCAGCTCCTAATTCTTGCATATCTTCAGGACTTAAATTTCCAACTCCAAATTGTTGCATTCTTAAAGCTCTATCTTGAATAGCTTTTTGTTGAGCAGCTTGAACATCACTTTCAACTTTAGATAAACCACCTATAATACCTTGTTCAATTTGACCTTGAGCTTCTCCGGCTAACCCTTGAAGTGCATTATAACGAGATGAAATATCTTGTTCAGCACCAGATAAACCTTGTTGAAAACTTTGTAAAGCAGGATTAATTTGTTGTTGAATTTGATTAGCAGCTCCAGGAGCATTTTGTAAAAGTAATTGATCTAATCTTCGTTGTCCTAATGTATATGAAGGATTTCCAAACTTATCTCGAAGCATTTGAAAACGACCAGCTTCAGTTTTAGCATTTTGAGCTTGTTGTTGAAGTTGTTGTAATTCACTTTGTTCGCCGCTTAAGTTAGGTTGAGATAAATCTAATTGTCCTTGTTGTAATCTTTGAAATTGACTTAACTGTTCAGGACTTTGGACGATATTTTGAGCACCAGGGGCTGTCTGTAATTGTTGAACAAATTGTCCAGCTTGACCCAAACGATCTTGTTCTTTTTGAGCTTGAGCTTGAAATTGAGATTGAGCATTTGAAACATTTTGTTGTGCTTGATTTGCGCGTTGAGCAAAACCTTGACCAATTGATCCGGCCATTTGTTGTGCTTGAGGAGCATTAGCTGAAATATATTTTTGCAAATTCATAAATCGTCCAGACCCTTTTGGAGTTGGAGGACGAAGAGTTTGAGATGGAGCGGGGCTACCGGGTTGAGATGAAATATCCCCTTGATCTTGTTGTCCAAGATTCATACTTCCGGTTTCTTGATCTTTATTTTCGTCTTCTTGAAGGATAGATGCCATTATATTCCTCTATATATACTTGTTAAAATTTACCCTATTAGCATCAATTTAAGTCGATATGTAGAGCTATTTTGAAGCCCAGATACGTTTAAAACGCTTATAAGATTATTATTTATCATACTGTAAGAAACGAAAGGCTGAGAGGTAGGAAAAGTCCCAATTGATGTCAAGTTGTCAGCCTTAATGCATATAGCGCCTTGTATCTTCGTATTAAGAGTTGTACGAATACTAGGAGGATTTACCAAATTTCCAGACCCATCAGTGGTAATATCCAAGGAAACAACTTCCATATTTAAATTTTGGAAATCTATATTCTTATTTAAAAGATTAACCAATTGTTCAGCAAAAGCATTAAAAATAAAACCAAGTTTTTCAATAGTCGGTCTTACTTCTTCTGGGAAATCTTCAGTTCTTATGCGTTTAAAATCTGGCGGTCTCATTATTATCTATACGCCCTTTGTGAAATTGGTCTATATGTTAATGATATTCCAAAAATTGCATATTTTTCAAAAGCATTTTGATGTTTAAATCTAACATTAATATATCTACATCTTTGTTTTTGGAGAGGTAGCAATGTTCTGATAGGTTTAGCCGCGCTAATACCGCCCCAGTTCTGTTCACTCCATATAAATTGTCCCCAGTCACCAATCCCGGTTCCTAAGAAATCAATGACCTCAAACGAGGGACTAAGATCAGAAGCGTATGCTAATTGAGCTTGTGAGAAATTATTATCTTCAAAAATGATTGTGCCTTCACTTACTTGTTTACTAATAGAAGGATCGCCGAATGTTTGTGGTGCCCAATTTATTTGTGAAGCAATAGCTCTATAATGAATAATTGGTCCAGCTAAAAATGGAGTATTATATACAATAGTCACAATATTGTTAGTATCATCAATTTCTCTAACAGTCCCTTCATAATCAACAGTTCCGCTTGAAGGTAAATAGTTACTAAAAAAGACACCATTTGATATATTTAATTTTTCAACTAAATTATTAAATTCAATTTGGATAGCAGAAAATGTACTTGTTCCTGAAAAATTATAATTTGAAGAAACCGTATGGGTTCCTGTTCCACCTGAAGTAATGTTTACAGCAGATCCCCCATCGGTTAATGAAACTTGAAATGTATTTGTAGTCGCACCAACGATATAATATTTAGTATCTTCACTCAATCCAGCAGGAAGATTAGCAGGGACCGCATTATAAAAATAAACAATATCGTCATTAGTAAATCCATGCGAATTAATAGTTATTGTTTCAGTTCCAGTATTAACATCTCCTGATGTAAATGTTTGAGTTATAATCGAAGCATCATCTATATTTAATTTTGCAACAAGATCTGTCATATGTAAAGAAATATCATTTCCGGCTTCTACTTCTAAGTCAGTAAAATAATCAGCATCATCCAAAAAGGGATCAAGATCTAATTTTTGAAGAAGTCGATTAAATTGAGTTATAGTTAAATATTGTGTTTGAATGATAACATCACCTAATTCAATATTAGCAACAGATGATAATTGAATTTCATTATCCGTAATATTATCAGTAATAATAGTTAAACTAAACTGACGATCAGCATAATCAGTTCTGTCTCGGTTCTTACGTTCTTGTTCAATAAAATTATTATCACTGGCTCCAATGTAGATTTTATCAACAAATTTATTAACTACACCACAAGTAGCTTCAACTGTCCATCGTGTCCAACTATTCGTGAAAATATTATATCTGAAACATTGAGTAGCAGATGCATCATCTTCATTAGTTACAGTCCAAAGAAAATAACATCTATCTGTCTCGCTTGCAATACCAAAGGATAAAGTAGAAAATTCAAAATTATCTTTATGAATGGCAATAAATTTATCTTCAATTTGTCGAGAAATAATATTAACACCAGTATCACTTATTGTTGTAACACCTTGATCACTAAATGTATAAACCATATTATTTAAAACGGCGGCTGAATCTGGTGCATCTAAAGAAACAGAACTATCAAAAAGTGATAATTGGAATGGAGCTGTATCTCCAGTTAATCTATAAATACCGTCTTCTTTAAAAATAAAAAGACTATCACGTAATGCAACAATTCTTAGAATCTCCTGATCTCGGGGACCAACATCTAAAAAGTTAACAAGGGGAACCGCTTCGGGCTGTTGATATTTAGAATAGTAAATTCTATTAGGTCTTTGTTCATTTTCAGAAATAATAGTTTGACCAGAAGTCGGCAATGAAGGATTAAACTCATCACCAGTAGTTGTACTATTAGCTATAAAATAAAAAGCGGGACCAGTTAATACTCTAGCTTCAAAGAACATTTGTCCCGGAACATCAGACGAACTTGATAAATAATAAGCATTTATAATTCCACTAGTATCAGCATTAATAATGCGAACCATAGATCGAGCCGCTTGATCAACTTGTTGAGCAGTAGTAGGTCCATTATCTGATCCAGAAGGAATTTTGGGTAAAAAGATTTTTTGTGTTGCACCATCTTCGCCAGTTCCTAATCCATCTTTTGTAATAGCAAATGTTCCACCAATAGTTTCAGTCGGACTTGCAGTAACTGGACCATTATTTGCACAAATAACCGTAAGAACTGCAGCACCAGGGACCGCAATATTGAAATCATTTGTATCAGCTAAAATAGCAGTACGAGTTTTGGTTGCAACCTGTGCGGCTGTATCACCACCAGCAACAACTACTTGAATACCAATTCTTCCTGCAACAGCAGGATCTGTCTCAGCACCGCTTGCTGCAGAAGCATACCATATATAATATTTTCTTTCATCGTCAGAACTATTTAATGTAAAATAAAGACCAGGATTTGTACCTCCGGCTAAATAGTCAGCCCCGGTTGTTCCTGTATGAGTAACAGTATAACTTTCAACAGTTCCTCGAAAAGTATAGGTTCGGTTTGTTACTCCATTATTAACAGTAATAGTTGATGTTCCCGAAATTAATGTGGCTATACTTAATAGATTTAAATTTAAACGATGTCGTGTTGTCGTATTACCATAAAAAGTAATATTTTTATATAAAGCAATATCTTTAGCAAATGGAGGCGGTTCGTTTGATTGCTCAATACCTTCTCCCGAAACAGGATTTGTATAAAGTAAAGTCCCTCCGGCTCTAAAGTCTTCTGGAGTAATATCCTGAATACTAACCGATCCAGCACTAATCTGAGCTGAAGTTACAAAATCTTCAACAACCAAGTACATTTCATCTCCAGGATCAACATCATCTAAAGCTGAAAGACTTCCCGCTGTAAATACTCCGGTTCTATAAACTTGATAATAATAACTTATTGTACTTACATCGTCGGGGACCGGAAAAGTTAAATCAACAACCGCATTATCTGTTGAACTAATATTTTCAACAACAATACGAGAAGAGGGACTCCCTAAAATCGGAATAGAATTCGCATCAGTAATTCCCCAAACAATTCGATAAGCGACTTTACTTAAAGGAGAAAAAAATCCACTAATTGAGTAGTTCGGAAGACCTTCACCGTCGAGCGCTTTAATTCCACCAGCTTGTGTAATATATCCAGCAGACGTTGTAAATTCAGAGGCCGATGTAGCGGAAATTTTTTTAATACCTTCACTTGTTGTGAAATAAAAATTACCATTATATTCAATAGATTTAATACGAAGTCCAGATTGAACTTCACTATAGGAACCATTAAAATCGGAAAAGGAACCAGATCCGTTGCTATCAAAGGCAAGTTTAGAACCATAGTGTGTAAGAATTCGATTTTTATATGTTAAAAGTTGTTTAGCGCGATCTGAACCTGATCCAAATGTTCCGCCAAATTGAGTAAATCCGCGACGAGGTTCAATAATTCCGTCGCGATCAACAACAACATTAATTGCTTCGGTTAATGAACCTTCAGGAATTTCACTTAAGAGGTTTTTAAAAGTATGTAAACCTCTACATCTAAGAAGGGCAGATTGAGCCATCTTTAACTCCTAAATTACCATCGTTTTCGATAAAGACCGGATTTTAGTGTGCCACGTTTATTTACAATTTTTCTAGGAGCTTCTTCTACTCTATTATCAATTAAGTTAGTTGTATTTAGTTCCATTTCAGATAATTTCTGATTTGCAAGTTGCAATCCTTGAGCATCACCTAACGCTTCTAAACATCGAGCAGCAACACGATGAGCTAATACAACATGAAGATCTTGAGGAATTTGTGGTATGATACATTCATGTTCAAAATTAACATAGTCCCCGACCGCTAAAGATGACGGTAAATCATTTGGATCAAAAGTGATTTCTTTTGTTGTAGCATTAATTGCTGTGGGGATAATACTTGCTTGTAAAGTGATAAAGGGAGATTGACTTTTTATTAAATCATATTTTACCGATTGACCATTACTATCTGCTGTACTAAAATCTTCAGGCACAGTCTCAACATTTAATACACCAGTAACAGTATTAATATTTAAAATTTTAGCAGCTCGATCTTCTTCAACTAGCGCATTTGGGCGTAAATAGTAACTCATCATAAGCGATCCACTTACGGTACCACTAATTGTTGGAACTAATACAATTTCGTTATTTTCAACATAAAATGTTTTGAAAAAATTCGTTGTATATGAATCATTATAATCAGGAAGATCTTGAATGCCAATTCTAGTCATTTCAAAAATATTATCATTTGTATCTTTAAAAGATAATTCTCTTAATTTGTTACCAATAGAACGACTAGGAATAGAATAACGGGACTGTCCATCTTCAAGTTCAACTTCTTCTGTATATAATAAATAATCTTCATGTAAACGAAGAATAGAAGGAAGCAATCCTAATGATAATTCTTCATTAGCTAATTCTAGAAAATCATTATTTGTAAAAGTGTTTTGATTTGAAGGAAGTAAAGCTCGGCGCTTAATACTCGCAATCAATTCAGAACTTGTCATGTAATGGGACATACTAAACCCCTATTATTTTAAAAACTTTTTCTTTAAATCATCGTCGTCTGATTCATCGTCCATAATCTCTTCGCTCATTTCGTCCATCGGTTCTTCACCTTCATTTGGAATTAATTCTTGAGCTTTTTCAAGACCTTGTTCTAAACCTTCAGATGAAGGAGATGCGACTGTAACTTTTTTAAGACCTTCGCCAACACCCTTTCCGGCAGCTTCTTCAGCCATTTGAATAAGTTCTTTTAAAACTTCCATTTTAGCCATAATATCGCTATCAGACATCTCCGGCTGTTCGTCTTCTTTATTCATTAACATTTGCATTAAATTCTTCATGTCCATGTTATCTCCTTTAGATAAATAATCCGATTATCGCTACCACGGCAAAAATCGGGACAAGTATTTTTAATAATTTATTTTGTTTTTTAAGTGATTCATAATCATCAGGAACTTCTTTTATAATAGTTAAAATATCTCTAGGAATTTCAATTATTTTTTCTACTTCTTTTATTTCAATCTTTGGTTCTGAAGGAACTAAAATTTCAACAGTTTTAATAACTTCTATGGGTCTTTCTATATACTGGATAACCGGAACTTCTTTTATTACTTCTCTAATTTTTTCAGCAACTTCAGAAGATAAAGATTGTTCTTCCTTTTGAAGTAATCCTGGACCAATAATAGGATTTAAGGGTAAAACATTTTCATGTTTTATTTTTTTTCTATTTTGCTTTTCACTATTAATATGAACTTTACCCATTATTAGCCTTTTAAAACGTATTTAGCTGTGATTGTTCCACCAGTACTTGTACCATGTGAATAAGATAATCTAAAATATCTATAACTCGCAACATCAACTTCTAAACCTTCGTCACCAGCAGCATCTATTGCTGTTGTAGAACTAGCAACAGTATGCCAGGTCGAATTATCAGTACTTACTTGGACCGAAATTGAACCATCAACTCCGCCCCCAATACCAGTCCAACTTAAAGAAATAAAATAACTTTTATAGTTTATAATATCTACAGCAGAACTATTTACATCAGCCCCGCCACTAACAGCATTTAATAAAACTGTGTTATCTACTGCCATAGGACGAACTTCAATACTATCACCACTATCAGCATCAATGCTAACTTCAAAAGTTCCAGCAGTAGCTGAAGTTTTTAATGTTCCTGATGCTTCATCAAAAACTGTTTTTATAACTTGATTTGCATCTAATTTAGTCATTGCCATTTAAATCTCCTATTACACATTAACAACTTGGGCTCTAAATTTCATGGTCCCACTTGAAAAGCCGCTATAATTATCAGAAGTATATGTTACTTGCCCGCTTGTATCAACATCAAAAACAACCAGAGTATTATCTCCAGTACTTTCTTGAGAAAGAACCCAATCTGATCCTCTTTGAATTAATTCTAATTCTCCAGATTCATATAAATCACTTGTTGCGTCAATAAATACCGAATACTTTATAAAAGCACCTCTAACTGTTCCGTTTGCAAAAGCTAATCCAGTCACGTTCGCAGGAGCTACTTGATTATTAGCTAACGAAAAACTTGTATGACCAAGATCTCCAGTAACCGGAGCAGAAGCTCCTAGGAAGTTACTTCTAGTTTGTTTGCGTAAAGCTGTCGCAGAATTATCATAAATTAATATTGTATCAGCATTATCGGCTATAGTTTCAGCGGTCGCATTATTTACATCAACAACTAAACTTCGACTTGTTGTAATATCTCCGCCTCCAGCAAGACCGGAATTAGCAGCGGTATTTATATTTATACTGGAATGATCAACATGTTCATTAGCAACAAAATTTAACAAGGCGTCATGATCGATGTTAGCTTCACTAACATCAATAGAAGGATTTCCTGAAACTCCGTTACCATTAGCGATAGTAATTTTACTTGAACCAGCAGTCAACGTTCGCCCCGCGAACGTATCAGCCGCAGTCTGTGTTAGAAGTCCGTTTGTGTTGTATGCCGCTAACGAAGTTAGCGTAGCATCAAGAGGTTGTTTATTGTTTAATTGTGTTTGAATATTTGAACTAACGTTATCTAAAAAGTCAAATTCAGTATTAGAAATAAGACCGTTTGATATTTTAGCAGCATCAATGGCCGCACCGACCTTAATGTCAGCATTTTCAATATTTGTAATAGTATTTGCATCAGCATCTATTGATTTATTTGTTAACGTTTGGCTATGAGATATTGTTGCGATTTCGGCTTCGGAAGCTAAATCTCCAACTTTAAATTTTGAAGTCGCTGCGTTAGCATAAATAATACTACCCTTAGTTCCTGTCCTATCGACAAGGAGCCCTGCTCCCTCAGAGGACGCATCATTTCCGCCAAAATTGACAGTAATGCTTTTATCTTCGACATCTAAGTTTGTAGCGTTAATTGTAACAGTTGTCCCGTTTACAGTTAAATCGCCCTGAATAATAACGTCATCATTAAATGTTTTATCACCAGCGAGAGTTTGACTTCCCGTAGTGACTATACCAGGATTTGTATTATCAGCAGGATGAAGTTTTAAAGAAAATTTTGTAATGTCTCCGGTATCTACAGCAGTAAGAGAAATACCATTTGCGGTAGAACTCGCGTCCGGTGAAATAATAACAGGAACTGATCTATACCATTGTGTTGTAGAACTATTAAAAACATAAACAGCTTCTTGATTTAGAACGACACGAGCAGAACCATCGGGGTCTGTTAAGGGTAAAGCTGCTTCATTTGATACAGGAGGTAACCATAAAGTTCCGCCTTGGTCTATATAATCAAGCGTACCTGTAAACACATTAAATAAAACCGGCATTATGCACTTTTCCTTTTTGCTTTATGTCCATAATTATCTGTTTTTTTATGACATTCAACACAAAGAGTTCGACCATTATTTAATTCATATCTTAATTCAGGATAATTACACCATTCTTTAATATGATCTGCTTCTAAATTTCCGCCTCTTTCAAAACAAATTTGACATGTATAATTATCTCGTCGAAAAATAGAGGTTCTCCATTGTTTATAAGTATCTCTAGACATTTCAAGTTTTCTATCTGAAATTTTTCCACCTTGCCAATTATTTGTATCTTTTCCTCTTTTACCTAATTTTGCTTTTCGCATTTTTTCTTTAATATCAGAATTATGACTTGGATTATTAAATATATTTTTATATAAAGTATATTTATTACCTTTATATTTATTTTTTCTTGGATAAAATTTTCTACCATGTTCTAAACCAATTATATTAATAGTTATTAATCCTAATTCTAATGCACAAGGTTTACATTCTTTTTTACATTTTTGTTTTTTAATATTCCAAGCTTGACAATAAGTAAGTGTTCTTTCATTTTGACAATGAGGACAAACTTGAACCCAATCAGATTCACGTTTAGTTACTGTTAAATCAATTTGTATAGGATTAAAATCTCTATAATTCATATTATGATCGTACCACGCTAGATAAATTGCCCGAACTGTAGGTTAAAGTTAGAGTTGCTATTGTGTTTCCATCTTTTTTATATATTACGGTAGACAAATCTGAACCACTATACGTCATTTCAATTGTGTCATAAGATTCGGGGACCAAACCAGAAATATTAGAAATTTTTAAAGCCTCATCAGAGGAGCTATACACACTTTTAATTACCTGATTTGCATCGAGTTTTGATTGACTCATTTATTCTCCTTAAGAAGCTTCACTTGTTTTTCGAACCATTTTAGATGTCGAACTTGATGTTTTCTTCACAGGCGGAGGAGTAGCTACTAATGTTCCGCTTAATGAAGAATTGGGACCATAAGTTGTTCCTGAACGAACATCTCCTGTTGCGGGCTGAACAACTGTCGGGACTCTATTATTTGAACTTGAATTATATTTATAATTTCCTGCAGTAGTAATTACATTATTTTCACCAATATCTGTAAACCATAAAGATTGATCAGCTTGAGCTGCTCCAATATCTCTATATGTTGAAGTTAAACCGGCAGGAAAAGCCGAACTTAAACCGCCAACTCTTTGCATATTAATTCCTGTTGCAAAATTTCCACTAGCGGCGTTTACAAATCCTGGATTTAATGAAATATCACCAGCTCCTATAGCAAAATTTATTCTGTCAGTTGTATTTCCAAAGAAATTATTATTCATAGCGAATTGAGCAGTAATTGCTCCACCTCCATTAACACCAGTTGTCCAATTTGCAAAAATATTTGAAATAAGATTTATTCCGCCAGAACTTGCAGCAAAAGCTAAACCTGAACCGGCAGGAGTAGAAGCTCCATATAAAGTATTAGAACTAATAATTGTCATTCCAGTAAAAGCTCCTGCCGACAAATCAATTCCGGCAGTGGAACAACCTGAAATAATATTTTCAATAATATATAATGTCCCAGAAAATGCCCCAGATGGACGAATACCACTAACTGATCCAAAAATACGATTATCTTTTATAAAATGTCCATTTGCATTTGGAAAAGATATAGCATATCCATTTGTTGATGTTAATTCACATCCAATAACAAAAGAACTGCCATTTCCTAAACCTAAAGCTATTCGATTTGCCGTTCCAGAACTATTTATAATTTTACAAGATGTTATTTTAGATGTTGCTCCAATAGTAACACCAGTTGCGGAAGTTGTTGTAGTAGTAACATAAAATATTTCCCAATGATTTCCTAAAGTAAATGCATTTATACCAGCAGCTATACTAGGTTGATTTCCAGATGTAATAGTAGGATTATCACCTCTAACACTATTATAACCAACAATAATATTTTTTAATGTAGCTACTCCAGTAGCAGATAAAGAAATAGCACCTCCAACTGTATGTGCTCCTTTAATATAATAGGTGTTTCCGCCAGTATTTGGTGCTTCTTCAAAAAAGTTATCATCAGTTCTTCCGGCAGATGTTGCTCCTAATTTAAATGCTCCACCAATATTAATAACACCATTTGCTACAATACCTGAAGCAATAGAAGTTCCTGCCTTATTTGTTGTAAAAGTTATAGAAACTCCAACAACAACAGATGCTACAGCATAAAATCCTTGATTTATATTTGTTCCAGAAGTGGCACATACCCAATTTCCAACCATGTCAGCAGCAGCAGCAGCAGAAAGAAGTGTATCTCCAGCTCCAGCACTTATAAGCCCGGTTAATGCATATTGAGCACTATCTTGTTGAGAGTAATCAACTCCAGATGCTCCAATAACAAAGCCGCCACCATTAGTAGTAGCTCCGGTTGCTCTAATTTCACAAATTGAAGCGCCAATTGCCATTAAAGTCCTCTGTCTTCTTTTTCAAGATTGATTTTATTAAGTCCTTCTTCAAGCATTGCTTTAAATAATAATAAATCAGAATCTGTTATCGGTTTTAAACCTGTTTGTGTATAATTATCAAAATTATATTTAATATCATTTAACCAAATTGGTATAATTCCTTTAACATAATTGAAATCGTCAATTGAATTATTTTGGGCTAGATATTCATCTAATCGTTGTTGTTCAGATTTCATTAGTAATTTCCTGTTCTTTTAATTTCAATATAATTTAATCCGGCAGTTGTTTGAGCAGCATGAGTTTGTCCAGTGTCATTATAACCACGTAAATCAATATATTCGCCAGCCAATAATTTGATTGACACTGTACCATTAAATTTTTTCGTAATTGAGGATGTTGTTCGAACGTAATCGCCTGCAATAAAGTCACCAGAAGCTGCTCCGTTTTTTCTAAGTGTTGCGCCAACAAAATTTCCAATTGCCGCTGCGGTTCCGCCTGCTAAAAAGTAATTTACATTTACTTCATATTCACCAGAAATTGGTGCCGTAAATTTCCAAGAAGCACCAGTAGTAACAGCCCCGTGGCTATCCCATTCTTTTGTCGCAAAATCAATAATTGTATCAGTTACTAAATTGTTAGCAACTGTTGAACGATATTTTGCTGAAATCGTTTCACTCGCAGCAATCTGAGAGGGACCTGAAATTTTTTCAAAGTTAAGAGAGGAACTTGCGTCAGCATCTAACGTAGCTCCCGGACGAACATCAAGAATTTGACCAGCATTAGCATAAATAACACCCGAAATAGTAACTTCACCATTTGAGTCTGTAAAACCTATAAATGGACCAATTGACGCATCTTTATAAATATTTAAACCTACTGCAGCATTAGCTGTAGACATAGCTCCGTAGATTTTATAATATCCAGAAACAGGAACAGTGTATCGACCAGTACTACTATTGTATGCATTATGTGTATCAAAATTTACTGTAGGAAAAATAATAGGATTTGTGCTAGAAGCACTTGCGGCATTACCTGTTGCTTGAGCAATTACAACTCTTGTATCAGTATCATTTGACATAATAACAGAGGATGACCAACCGAGAATAGGAACTCGAATAAGTATAGCCATCCCATCACCAGATCCCGGCGTAAAGGGCGGACTCCCAGTCGCTTCACTTAGTAAAAAGAAGGTATTGGCTGTTTTATCATAAGTAACAATTCCGGTATAATATACCACTCCGGCGTCTACTGCAGCATATGTACCCACTGAGGTAACATCGTTATTTGCACCAGCAGCAAACGCAGCAATTTTAGTTGTATCTAATGATAATCCTGAAGGAAGAAATTGAGCTGGTGTTAAACTTCCAAGAGATCCAGCTCCAGTAAATGTGCCTGATAATTGAATTATCGCCTCATCACCAACTCGTTTCCAATTATAGGCATCACGAGTCATATTTGTTATAGAACTAGATGGTACTGGCGTAGAGACCCAATCGGTAATTGGTGATCCATACAATTTCGCTTGTGGTCCAACCGAAATTGTGTCAAATTTTAATGTGTAAGCAGAAGCTGAAGTTGAAGCAACATGGAAAATCAAACGATAGCTTGTTGAAGATGAGCTAGATTGAAACTCCAAACCAAATCGTTCAGCAGCTAAAGTGTGGTTTTTAAGTAAATATGGAACAGGATAAATTAAAGTCGCATTTGTAATATCATAAACATATATACGCACATCATCATCAGCATAGGTTCCACTTCCAATTGCATATTCCATTGAAATTTGGAGCACCTTACCTTTATCAGCCGACGCAATAGTAAAATCATATGAAATGCCCTCACCTTGTCTATTCGCAGCATCCTTTGTGAGTAATAATGATGCTGTTCCGCGTAATGGAGAAGACGTTGAACGAGTGGCTGTGACAGTTGGAGCACCGCCAGTTCCGTCCACAGGAGCAACTCCAGCAGCATCAGCATAGGCAACATAACCGCTAACGTTACTTTCTAAATCAGAATTTGTAATGTAATTAATGCCGCCGCTTCCAGCGCCTACCTTAGTTTCAGTTCCATCATCATTTAATTGATACAGGAAACCATCACTCTTGAAATAAATTTTGCCGTTTCCTGAGCTTGGTGTACTAGGAGTAGCTATTTCAGCGAGGGTAACGGCATCTGAGAATGTTTTTGCAGAAAGAGTTTGAGTATCCGTAGTCCCGACTACTACACCAGAAGGTACAGCTTTCGTATTTGAAACTGGAATACCAGAGGCATCTCTAACAATAAATTTACTAGCGTCCGTAATATTAGTCTTTAATGAAGTTAAAGCGAGATCCTGAACTGTATTATCATCTCCATCAATTGTTTTATTTGTTAATGTTACTGAGGCCGCATTCTTTGTTGCATCTGATGTATTATCTACGTTTCCAAGACCAACATCAGATTTTGTAATCCCCGTTGGAGTTGTAATAACAGGAGAAGTAAGAGTTTTATTTGTAAGAGTTTGACTATCTGTATCTCCAACAACAACACCAGTTGGAACCGCTTTTGTATTTGAAACTACAACACCAGATGCATCTCGTACTAAAAACTTGCTCGCATCAGTAAGATTAGTTTTTAATGAAGAAAGAGCAAGATCTTGGACTGTATTATTGTCACCATCAATTGTTTTATTTGTTAAAGTATCTGTTGTATTTC